>NZ_JAMYRR010000012.1:0-195415 GCF_040321535.1 Mesorhizobium sp. M0340
GCCGGGGCTTTGGTGGTGTTGGCTTGCATGCTGACCTCCAGGTGATGTTTGGCGACTTCACTCTGGCAGAGCGCTGGTCGCCTTCCATCCCCATAGGATCTTCGTGCTGGACGAGCCTTCGATGGGGCTGGCGCCGCTGATCGTCGACGAGATTTTCAGCGCTTTGAAGCGGCTCAATCGGGACGAAGATCTTTCGATCCTTGTCGCCGAGCAGAATTCGGCAGTGGCGCTGAAATATGCCGACCGCGCCACCGTGCTCGAAAACGGAAAGAGCGTGCTGGAAGGGTCGGCCGCCGACCTGCGCCAGCGCGACGACATCAAGACCTACTATCTCGGCGGCACGCCGCTTCCATCGCAACATTTTCCCCAGGAGACCGCAGCATGACCATCCAATCGAAGCAGCCGTCCGATACTCGCAGCGCCGTCCCTCCGGTCGAGCGTCCGTCGGCCAGAGCGCATGTCATCAAGACCGATGCCGAGGCGATCGCTGTGGCGGAAAAACTGGCCGCAGACTTCGCCAAGGACGCCTCCAGGCGGGACCGCGAGCGCATCTGGCCGAAGGAAGAGCTCGATGCGTTTTCGCAGAGCGGCCTGTGGTCGATCAACGTGCCGAAGGCCTATGGCGGACCGGAACTCTCCTATGTGACGCTGTCGAAGGTGATCACCATCATCTCGGCGGCCGATCCGTCGCTCGGCCAGATTCCGCAGAACCATCTCGGCGTCGTCGCCGCCATCCGCACCGTCTCTGACGAGGCCCAGAAGCAGTTGCTCTTCGCCGAAGTTCTGTCCGGCACGCGGTTCGGCAACGCGTTCTCGGAATTCGGCTCCAAGCGGGCGGCCGATTTTGAGACCAAATTCGTCGACGCTGGCGACCACGTCGTGGTCAATGGCCAGAAATTCTATTCAAGCGGCGCGCTGCTCGCCCATCTGGTGCCGATCGTGGCGCTCGATGACGAGGGCCGGGCCTGGTATGCCATCGCCGATCGCGGCGCGCCCGGACTGACGGTCATCGACGACTGGTCGAGCTTCGGCCAGAAGACGACGCTGTCCGGCACAGTCCTGCTCGACAATGTGAAAGTGCCGAAGACGCATCTCGTCCCCGGCTACAAGGGCTATGACCGGGCGACGGCCGACGGCGCCATCTTCCAGATCATCCAGGCTGCTGTCGATCTCGGCATCGCCAACGCGGCGATCGACGAAACCGTCAGCTTCGTGCGCACCAAGTCGCGCGCGTGGATCGACAGCGGCGTCGATCATGCCTGGCAGGATCCCTACACTATCCAGGCCGTCGGTGACCTTCGCCTGCGGGCCAATGCGGCGCAGGCCGTTCTGGACAAGGCAGGGCTGGCGGTCGACCGCGCCGTGGCCGATCCGAACGATAAGACCGTCGCGGAAGCGCAGATCGCGGTTGCCGAATCCAAGATCCTCACCACCGAGATCGCCATCAAGGCCACCAACAAACTGTTCGAACTCGCCGGCACGCGATCCACACTGGCCGAGCACAATCTCGACCGGCACTGGCGCAACGCCCGAACCCACACGCTGCACGATCCGGTGCGCTGGAAATACGCGATCCTCGGCAACTATTACCTGAACGACGTCAATCCGCCGCTCCACGCCTGGAGCTGAGCGAGAACGCCGTAAAGTCACAAAGGACTGTTCATGAGCACTGCCATCCCCGACAGGATCAAGGTCCTGTGGTTTCTCCCGACCCATGGCGACAGCCGCTATCTCGGCACCTCCGAGGGGGGCAGGGCGGTCGACCTGCCCTATCTGACCCAGGTCGCCAAGGCCGCCGACGCCATCGGCTATTACGGCGCGCTGCTGCCGACCGGCCGAAGCTGCGAGGACAGCTGGGTCGTGGCGTCGGCGCTGGCGCCGTTGACGCAGCGGCTCCGCTTCCTCGTTGCGGTGCGGCCGGGCCTGCAATCGCCGACGCTTGCCGCGCGGATGACCTCGACGCTCGACCGCATTTCCGGCGGGCGCCTGCTTATCAACGTGGTCACCGGCGGTGACCCGGTCGAGAACAAGGGCGACGGCATCTTCCTCAGCCATGACGAGCGCTATGAGGTGACGCGGGAGTTTCTCGATATCTACAAGGCCGTGCTGCGCGGCGAGACCATTGCCTTCGAAGGCAAGCACTTCCGCATCGAGGACGGAAAGCTGCTGTTCCCGCCTGTGCAGACCCCGCATCCGCCGCTGTATTTCGGTGGCTCGTCGGAGGCGGCCAATGCGGTCGCCGCCGAGCAGATCGACAAATACCTCACCTGGGGCGAACCGCCGGCTGACGTCGCCGCCAAGGTCGACCATGTGCGCGGCCTTGCCGAGAAGGCCGGACGCCAGGTGAGTTTCGGCATCAGGCTGCATGTCATCGTTCGCGAAACCAATGACGAAGCCTGGGCCGATGCCGACCGCCTGATCAGCCGCCTGGACGACAAGACGATCGCCGAGGCGCAGAAGGTTTTCGCGCGCATGGATTCCGTCGGCCAGTCGCGCATGAGCCGGCTGCATGGCGGCCGTCGCGACAAACTCGAAATCAGTCCGAATCTGTGGGCCGGTGTCGGCCTGGTGCGCGGCGGCGCCGGCACCGCTCTGGTCGGCGATGCGGCGACGGTGGCGGAGCGCATCGACGAATACCGGCGCATCGGCATCCATACCTTCATCCTGTCCGGCTATCCGCATCTGGAGGAAGCCCATCGCTTCGGCGAACTGGTGCTGCCGCTGTTGCCGCTCGATCACGAAATCTCGACGCGGCCGACGGCGGTTAACATGGGCCCCTTCGGCGAAACGGTGGCCGGCGACCATCGCCCGTCGTCGCTGCGCGCGAGCCAGTCTTGAGCGCCAGCGAACCGATCATAGCGATTGTCGGCGGCGGCTTTTCAGGTGCGGCGACTGCGTTTCATCTGGCGCGACTGCTCCCGGCCAGTGCATCCGATATCGTGGTCGTCGAGCCGCGCGAAAGGCTCGGCTATGGTCTGGCCTATTCGACGACCGATCCTTCACACCGCATCAATGTGCCGGCCTCGAGGATGACGCTGATCTCCGGCCAGGACAGCCACTTTGCCGACTGGCTGGAGCAGACCGGCGCCGTTCTGAATGACGCCGAGGCGATCACTACCAACGGCGCGGCCTATCCACAGCGTCGCGTTTTCGGCCGTTATGTCGAATCCCACCTTCAGCCATTTTTGCAAAGCAAGACGATTCGGCACGTCCGATCCGCCGTCGCGTCGGTCGAGCGTAACGGCGACGCATATCGCCTCATCCTTGCCGACGGCGGAACGCTCGCGGCCGATGCATTGGTTGTCGCAACGACTCATCCGCCGCCGGCCTTACCGCCAGCCTTGCGCGCTATAGCCGGCGCCGCCGGTCTGGTCGCTAATCCCTATGATCTCGAACGACTGGAAGCGATCGAGCGCGACCACCATGTCCTGGTCGTCGGCACCGGGCTGACCTCGGCGGACGTCATCGCCACTCTCGACCGCAGGAGGCATCGCGGCAGCATCACAGCACTTTCGCGCCATGGCTACCGCTCGCGCAGCCATGCAGCCTCGCGTGGCGATCCGATCGGCGATTTCACGACCCTGCCTTCACGCAGCGCAACGGCACTGTTCAGGCGCATCCGGGCCACGATCCTTGATGCCAAGCGTCGGGGCGAAGGCTGGCACCCGGTGCTCGACGCCGTCCGGCGACAGGGGCAAATCATCTGGCAGGCCTTGCCGCTCGCCGAGCAGCGCCGCGTGGTGCGCCATCTTCGTGCGCTGTGGGATGTGCATCGCTTCCGCGTTGCGCCACAGATCGCGGCCGTGCTTGATCGCGGCGTTGCCGAGGGCAGGCTTGCCTATCGCGCCGCATCGATTGTCGGCGCCGAACAGGTCGACGGACGCATTTGCGTCAGGCAGCGGCTGCGTGGCCAACGCAGCCTCGTTGTCGAGGCTTTCGACAGTGTGGTCGTGACGACCGGACCGGCGCACGCCGATATCTTGCGGACCAACACGGCGATTGCGGCGCTCGCGCGGATGGGATTGGTCCGGCTCGACCCGATTGGTCTTGGTTTGGAGACCGACAGCCAAGGCCGTGCGGTCGGCACATCCGGGCGCCCGACCGACAGCATTTTCGTCAGCGGGCCACTGGCGCGCGGCAGCGTCGGCGAACTGATGGGAATTCCCGAAGTCACCGCACATACCGAGCGCATCGCCGCCGAAATTCACCAATGGTTGGGATACCAAACGGCGTTGCGTCGCAAGGCGTCGTGAAGCTGTGATTAGCATGAGTCTATTCAGATGACACTGACGGAACGCACCGCCAGGATTGAAAGCGCCTTCGAGGTTTATGAAAGCGCCATTGGTCGCAGTGCCGCTCCTGGCGCTTTTCGCGTTTGTCGCCGACGCCGCCGAAGTCGCCCAAGTTCAGGTGGAGAGACTGCGCGTTTGAGCGGAGTACGGTCTTCGGAGTTGGCTTCTCTGAGAGCACCGAAGTAGTCTAGGCGACGAGCTTGGCTGCGTGTGCCTTCAACTACTGTTGGCTTCTAACAACTCCAATCTGATGTCAGGGGGGTGACGCCTCTGGAAATTTGTCGATAACTGTGAGTTCGGATTTTGACGAGATCTTCACCATAAAGCGATGAGCTGCAATTTCTAGCGACGGCCGCGCTAGGGACGGGCCTCCAGCACCATGTTGAACGGCGTCTCCGTGGCGCGACGGAATCGCTTGAAGCCGCCGCCGGTCACCACCTTGCGTAGCCTCGCCTCGCCGGCCTGGGCGCCAAGCCCGAGCCCGACTTCCTGCGACAGGGATGCGGGCGTGCACACGAACGTGGAAGCGGCATAGTAAACGCGTCCGACGGGATTGAGGTTCGCCGCTAGATGATTATGCGCGAACGGCTCGACGATCATCCACGTGCCATCCGGCTTGAGCGACCCGTGGACATGGGTGGCGGCGCCCGCCGGGTCGCCCATGTCGTGAAGGCAATCGAAAAAAGCGACGAGGTCATAGGTGCCGGGGTAGGTCTTGGCGGCCGCGACCTCGAAGCGCGTGTTGGCGCCGACGCCGGCTTCCTCGGCGGCCTTGCGGGCGCGCTCGATCGAAGGGGCGTGATAATCGAAGCCGACGAAGCGCGAATTGGGGAAAGCACGTGCCATGAGCACCGTCGATGCGCCATGACCGCATCCGACATCCGCGACCTCCACGCCGCGTTCGAGCTTCTCGACTACGCCCTCCAGGGCCGGCAGCCAGGAGTCGATCAGATTGGCATTATAGCCTGGACGGAAGAACCGCTCCGTGCCGCGAAACAGACACGCGCTATGATCGTGCCATGCAACGCCCTTGCCGGACTGGAACGCTTGCCTCACCTTTTCTTCGTCGAGCCACAGCGCGGATAGGAACTCGAATGCGCCAGCCATGAAGGCCGGGCTATTTTCATCGGCGAACACCAGTTCCTGCTCGGCGTTGAGATAGAAATTGTTGTTGGCTTCATCGTAGTCGACATACCCCGCAGCCGCCTGCCCGGAAAGCCATTCCGTTACAAGGCGCTCCTGGGTGCCGGTGCGTGTCGAAAGTTCGGCGGCAGTCATCTTGCCGCCTTCGCGCAATGCCTCGAACAGGCCGAGTTTGTCTCCCAACAAGACTCCCGCGCCCGTAGCGATCGCACCGAGATCGCAGACCATTTTCTCCAAGAATGTGTCCAACTTTTGCTGACTCGCTTCAGACATCGGAATCTCCCTTTGGGCTCGATCTCTCCCGGTAAAAGCCTCACAAGGGGAGAAGAATGGCGAAATTGGAGCCCGGGCCCATCCTTTGGCGTCCACGCGCGGGCCGATCACCATAATGGCGGGTTCGGCCGAAAGCAGCTTCTTTGCCGCTGCCTCGACTTGGTCGGTCGATGAGGGCGGCGCGGCGCTGGTGTAGCCGATGCCAAGACCCGACAAGCGTGGCTGCAATCGAACTGGAGGAATCCAGATTGTTGGTAGCATAGGTGCCGATCAGATAGTTCTTGCTCGCTTTTAGCTCGGCCTCTGTCGGCCCTGTTTCCGCCAACCCCCTGATCACGTGGCGTATCCGCCGAGCGTCTCGGCCGCCCTGTCGGCGCGCGTCGCCGTGGTCACGACAAGCGCATTGGAATGCTGGTAGTCTTTCAATCTGGAATGGATACCGTAAGCAAGGCCGCGCTTTTCGCGCACTTCCTGGAACAGACGTGAGGTAAATGGCGAGCCTCTGAGTATTTTGCTTATCAGCTGTGCGGCTTAGAATTCCGAGTCGCTGCGTCCGATGCCGGGAAAAACAAGCTGCAGCGAAGTCTGCGGCGGGTCGTAGGCGACCAATTACGCCGGCCGAGCTCGGGGCGACATCGGCCACCGGCGCGATCGCCTGCTTCTGAGGCAAATCGCCGACCGAGTCGTGGAGCCTTTCACTCAGGCCTTTGGCATCAATGTCGCCGACGACCGCTACGTGCAGCCCGTCACCGACGAAAGCGGCCTTGTGGAGGGCGCCTAGATCGACCGGCGTTATGCCGGCGAGGCTCTCCTTGGTGCCCCTCGTCCGGCCTCGAATAAGGATGCGTGCCGTAGATTCTGCGCCGCTTGGCGCGGATGCGGTCGACGGGCTCCTGGTCGAAGCGGGGGCTGTTAGGCGCGAGCCTGAGCAGATCGAAGGCGGCGTCCTTCCGTTCGGGCAGCATGCGCATCTGCCATAAATGCCGTCGCGCTGCGCGTCGAAGCTCATCTCGGCCCCGGCATGGTCAACCGTCGCCTGGAAGGCATCGCTGTCGAGATCGCCGGCGCCCTCGTCGAACAGGCCGGTCATCAAATTGGCCAGTCCCTCCTTGTCAGCCGAGTCCTGCGTGGTGCCGCCGTCGAAGACGAAGCGGATGGCTCCGGTTGTGGTGACGGGACGGACGATAAGCAAGGTTCGGGGCGAAGTGATTTGTTCCGCGGCGGCGGTATGTTTTGGTGAGGTGATCATGCGACGTCTTCTTTGGTCGGGCACGTGTTTGCGGATGATGATGCATGTACCGTGCCAAATGAGAAAACCATTTATACGCAATCTGGTAGATCTGACCCTGCTACGTTGCGTATCCGACATTGTCGGAAATTGGACAGCGCCGAACGCGAAGCGGCTCGGGGCTTGTGACGATGCTTGCGCGTGCTGCTGCGGAGGGGGATATGAATGCGCTTCGAACTGGCGCGAGGCCTTCGAGGATGCCGGATTACTTAGCAAGGAGAAGTTGCTGGCGGACGACCGCCCATCCGAACCGTTTGGACGAGAATCACCCCTTAAACGGGGTCCTCATTCGGCACTCTCGCTGCGGCCACAGCCTAAGTTGCACCGACAAGGTGCGCCTGGAGCAGATCAATCTTGGCGCGGCCGTACGTTTGCCGCTTGATGAGTTTGAGCTTGGTGATCTGGCCTTCGGTCTAGCCATTCGACCACGAAGAGATGATGGCGTTGCGGACTGCGGCGATGTCCTTTTCGACCCTGTTTGCAAAGGAGCCGACGAGGCTTGCCTTCGCGCCGTCCAGCCGAGTGTCCAGTTTTGCGGCCGCCTTTGATCGGATCATCTGCTGAAAGTCGTCGATCAGCGTTCGCGCGATGACCGAGGTCAGGAACATTGCTCTCGATTGCCCCGATCAGTACAGCGTCCGATTTGGACAGGTCGTCACGCGCCAGCGTCATGAGCTTGGCGATGCTTCGTGCCGAAGGCGTGCGGGCAAGTGCGCTTTGATCGGTCCTTTCAGCAAGGCGTCTGCGCCGCGCCCATTCAGAGACGACGCCGATCTGGCCACGAAAGCCTTTCTTGCGCATTTCGCGCCAAGTCATGTGCTTGACCTGGCGGCATCGTCTTCGTCGAAATCGTTGCGTCCATTTCCATCCTGTTCCCTGGTTTCTGGCCTTTACGGCTTCTCTGCTAGCCGCTTGACGGTGACCGGAAAACTTATCCGCCCGGTGCCGTCCATCAGTCGATTATGAGTCCCGATAATCAAGTCCGATATCCAAGATCGGCGCGCTATGGGTCAGCCAGCCGATGGAGACCAGATCGACGCCCGTCGCAGCAGTCTGCGCAGCCATATCGAGCGTAATCCGGCCCGATGCTTCGGTGACCACCCGCCCGGCAACCATCGCCACCGCGTGGCGCAACTCATCGACCGACATGTTGTCGAGCAGGATAGCGTCGGGGGCGAAGCCAAGTGCCTCCTCCAACTGGATCAGCGTATCGACCTCCACTTCGATTTTGACGAGATGAGCTACGCTTGCTCGCGCCAGCCACGCTTGCGGCGGCAACGCTCGTCATCCGCCGCTCTATAACCCTCGACAAGGGCCTCAATGCGATTTCAGTCAAGATGCAATCTCTCCGCTCTCGAAGGCGAGAGACTGGCAAGGCACAAGCAGGAGCGACATTCCTATTTTGCCAGATCAGGACATTTCATAACGCTATTATGGAACTCGGCGGCGGTTTTCTAGCTGTTGCTTGGTTCTCTCCTGCCGCAGCTACGAAGTTGTGGATTCTCTCAGTAAACTGCGGTTATCGGGTTGAACTATGGTGCCAGAGTCAGAAACGACAGCACATCGCAATGCCACTGGGGGGCTGACCGACCCTTGTCCGTGGTGCCCAGTACGAGAAGACCAGGTTATTGCCCTGTTGGGCAAACCACAGCTCATTGGCGTCAATACCCGTCCGGAAGTCGAGCTCGTCATGTCGGTGAAGGAGCCGGATTCGACAATCGTATCCGACCCGTCCTTTATGCGTTCCAATTTCGAGTGCCTGTTTTGTGCGGTCTCCGGCCGTCGTTTGTCGACGACGTGAGTTCTATGTACCGACCTATCGAGCGAAGATAGGCAACGATCTCCGGTAGCAGGTGATCACGATCGCCAAACTCTTCCACGATTCTTTTTACCTTGCGCCAGGGTACCTTCCCGTCAACATCGCCCAGTGAATAGCCTAAGTGACCGATCGCACAGATATCACAGCCAGCCTCGATCACCTTGTCGACGAAGGCGGGAATCTCGCTCGCTTTCATTAGCCGCATGTTGCTGGTCATCGCAGATATCTCCGTTGGTGGTCGGCATGGAAATTGCGCCGACGCTCAAACGTGCTTGAATGCGCGCACCTTCGCTACCTGTGCACTTGCACAGCTTGTAGGCAGGCCTGCAGAAGGCGCGGATCGAGTGTTCCTGCGCATTTGTTCATTGTTGGCACCCCGGACACTCAACCGTGTTGCTAGAACAACCCACCTGCTCCGTTCCAACAGCAGCATTGGCCACCGGAACGCTCCCCTTGCGCGCACTGAAAGCCGGCGCTCAGGCAGTCGGAGTCAGTCATGCCGAGGCGCCATTTCCTTTTCCCCACAAGTCGCACGAGCCGCACGCGCTCTTTTCGCTCTGGAGTCCAGTAGGTTGGGTCTGGGTTGGCTCAATCGAGGGGATGGGCGTCTTTCCATTTAGCTATAGGCTAGGAAAAGCTCCTTAGATCCCGCAGTCAGGAGTCCACCAATCGGTCGAGATGGCTGCGAACCGCGTTGCGGGCGGGATTGGGTGCTCCGACGGATCGATACCCAATACCTGCGCCATTTGTTCTTCGATGGCATTATCGCCCCCCGCGTATAGCTAAGTGGTGTGTACAAACCTGATCTACACGACCTAGCGCGATTTGGAGCCAACCGGCCTGGGACCTGGGCGGCCGCCTCGCCGCCTCTGGCTCTGCGCCGCAAAATCGGGCCGGTTCCGCGTCCGCATCGAATGACGCCGGTTAGAGGTGGTCTCGGAACGGGGTGCTCGGCATTTATGATCCGACCGAGCGCCAGCGAGTGATCGTCGGCGGGCTGGACGGCGGCATCATGTTAGGGGACTACGGCCTCCAGGCGCGCGAGGAATGCCGAGACCTCGGCGCCGATGTCGGCCGGTTCAGTCACCGTGGGTGACGGCCTAGCTACTCCCCGATCATCCGCGATTTAATTCAAATTTGTCTGTAAATATTGACGATTGCGCGACCTTCACCTCGTAGACGGCAATGGGGTGGTTAGAGAGGGTCCTATGACAAGCGATTTTTCCGCCGCCCGAGTGCATTTAGATCGAGCGTATGACTACCTTTGTGGCGATGACCCGATGAGTCGAAGGGGACGCCAAGCCTTGGACCTGCTAATTGAGGCGGTTGCCGTCGAAGAGTTCAAGCAGCCACGCCAAAACGCGGAGGTGCTAAGGTTTCCGATTGGGCGCCGCTCCTGAGGCAATCTCCACGGCCGCCATGTAGCCTCAGGTGAGGCGCTCACCGGACGGTTGCGCCGCCACTATGAACCATGGTGAGCAAATCCTCCAGAAGGCCAAGAAGCCCGCCCCGCATGAGCCGAGGCGGGCAATAGAAAATGGGGTGCCCAAGCGCGTCCATGAAACAGCGCCGCAGGTAAAATTCAGCAGAATGTCCATCCTGGCGCCTTCAACGGCGATGCGCAGCCAGTTCTTGGGCCGGTAGGGCACGTTGTCGCGCGCATATGGCCGGGAGGAACCATCAGGCGCGACATAGGCGCGACAAAAGCCGAAGTGGCCCGTGTGGCGCGGCCACATCCAGTTATAGGTGGGAATTCTCAGTCTGCTGGTGCGGCTGACGCTATTCCTAAAACGCGACGAAACAGCTCGAATCTAACCAGGACGCAGGTCAGGGGCCTAGCGCGACACTTCTACAAAATCTCGAAATGAAGAGTACCAATATGACGGATAAACCCTCGGTCTCTATCCTGAAAGAAACCCGCGACAACGAGAAGCGGGTTATCATGCTTCCGCAAGGTGTTCGACAGTTTGTCGAGGCCGGTTTTAAGGTTTACGTTGAGCATGATGCCGGAGCCGCCTCGGGAGCGTTTGATGGGGACTACAAGGCGGCAGGGGGCGAAATCGTTTCAACAGACGAGGCTTGGACAGTTTCTCCATTCCTCTTGAAATATAAGTTTCCGAGCGTCGCCGAACGGCGGTACCTGTGCCGCCCGCTGCATATTGGCGCATACTTTTACCCAGGCGAAAACTACGAGCTAACGCACCACCTGCGCGAGCATGGGGTGACAGCCTATAGCTATGAGTACTTTCAGGCCGCAGATGGTTCGTTTCCGCTCATGACGCCCGATAGCGAGATCAGCGGGAAATTGGCTGTGCTCTTTGGGGCCCATCACCTGCTATCGACGCAGGGAGGGCTCGGCATAATGCTGGCTTCCCTACCGGGGATGAAGCCGCCGAAAGTCGTCGTCATCGGGCATGGAAATGTCGGCGCAGCAGCTGCTCGAACAGCCGCAGGTCTCGGAAACGAAGTTGTTGTCTTTGGCTACCGCGAGGAAAGCCTCCGCCGATTTGAGGCGACCGTTCCCTCGAACGTCAAATGCCTGATTGTCTCGCAAGAAGCCCTGGAGCGAGAGATACCCGACGCCGACCTGGTGATCGGAGCGACTTTGATTTCGACCTACGATACACCAGCGATGCTCACAGACGAACTCGTCAAGAAGATGAAGGAAGGCTCGATGATCATCGACGTCACTTGCGGCTATGGAGCAGGATACATCCCGACGGCCCATACATTCACCTGGATGGGCGCGGCACCATATAAGGTGCATGGCGTTTGGCACTACAAGGATCCCGTAATGCCAGCTCACGTGCATCAGACGGCGTCGATCGGGGCAACCACAAACCATACGCGTTATCTTATTAGTCTCGGCAAATCGATTTTCCTTAAGGATTTCCAGGACTCGGTTTCCCAAAAGGGCAAATTTGTTGAAAACGGTGAGATCATCCATCCGCACGTGATTAGCGACTTTGCCTTGATCGAGGCATTGGCCAAGAAATCCGCGTGAGGGGGCGGCCATGGCGATGCGGCATAAGATATCATATAAAGAACGGGCCGCGTACTACGATGTCGAATATACGGACACTGTAGACCATGCTTTTCTCGCCAGTCTTGTTGGTGGTTCTACGCGCTCGGTCCTTGAGATTCCGTGTGGGGTCGGGCGTAACGCGCTTAATTTGGCTCGAAGCGGATGTTCGATAGTCGCTGTCGACAACGAACCGGCTATGGTCGAACGGCTGACAGAAAAGGCTGAAAAACTCGGCTTCAACAATGTGTCAGCACTCGTTGGGGATCTCCGGACGTTGGACCTCGAAGAGCGGTTCGACCTTATCCTCGTGCCCCGAGAGGCATTTCAGCTGTTGGTAGACTTGTCCCAGGCGCGGCAGTCGCTCAAAGCGCTGCGACGGCACCTCTCGGACGATGGGACATTGATGATCGACCTATCGTCTTTCGCAAAGGTCAGGCCAGAACAGGCCTACCTCCAGCCAGACTATTTCGATCCTACTGCCCCTGATGGCAGTTGGCGCTTTGAGTGGACGCGCCCGCTAGCCGCCAGGCTCACGTTGTCTCGTCATCGTATGCAGCAACACAATTGTGACGGCACAGTCGACGTGTCGTTCAGACACATTCGTGACACTGAGACGGCCATCGACGAGACCGAGACGACCATTCGACTTAGGCCTTACTGCGTCGACGAGTTCACGGCGCTCTGCGTCGATGCTGGATTGAAGGTTGAAAAGGTGTTCGGCGACTACGGACGCAACTGGTACCAGCCGAACGACGCCCGAATGATTTTTCTTCTCAGCGCAACTACCGACATTCGGGACGATCAGCTCCCCCCGTCCGGGGTTATGTGGGAACTCGGCCGAGGGTTCCAGAACGACCGTGATGCCTTTCGAACGAAAGACCTGCAGTTGGTTCCAATGCGTCCGTCCGTCCGAGCTTATTTTGAGACCTATCTGACGGAGTATTTCTCCGGCCCCTTCATCAAGGGCCAAGGGGCCGAGGATATTTTGAAGGCGATGGCGGAATGGGGCGTTATGGGAAATGCTCTCGATCTGGGATCTGGAACTTCGACGCTGTTCTGGTATCTCCCAACCAAGGGAGTCAATCGCCTCTCTTGCTGCGACATCGCGCCTGAAGCCCTTAGCGTGCTAGCGAACTTCGTACGGAGCAATCAACCGCTTCCTGAGTGTTACGGTTGGGTAGCCGATCATTTCAAAATATCCAATCACTCGGTCAACCAGCTTCGCGAGCGCTTTGCCGAGTTCTTGATTTTCGACTGCCTGAAGCGGTGGCCAAGTTGGATGGACAGCCACCGATACGACTTGATCACTGCCTTCGGTAATCTAGCGATTTCGGGGACAGCTGACGCGTACGACGATTGCTTCCAGCACATCGCTGATCACCTTGCACCCACGGGCCGAACTATCGGAGCGGATTGGGCAAGGCGGCAGTCATTTGCGCAGAAGGATGGGCACGACAATTCGTATTTGAGCATCGAACTGATAGCCAGCGCGATGAAGAATGCGGGGCTCACCCCGCTGGAATGCCGTCGTATCGAGATACAGCGGGACCCACTTTACGACGCCATTTTCGTTTGGGTCGGCCAGAAAAATAGCTGAGCGATCTCCTTCGATATTTTGGAGCTTTTAGCATGTCGCACAATCGCGAAGGCGGTGCAGGTAGCTTTGTTTCAGTTAACGGCGTGATCTGCGCTGGCGCCCATTATATTGTCGATCTGTTCGGCGGCACAGGTTTGGCAATCCCGCTTTTATCGAAACAGCCATTACGAAAAGCGCACAGTCCGCTGGAGCCACTATACTTTTTTCAAACTTCCATCGGTTTTCACCCGAGGGTGTCTCAGGCGTACTGGTATTGGCGGAATCTCACATCAGTATCCATACTTGGCCAGAGCACAGCTATGCGGCATTAGATGTGGTTATGTGTGGCCGGGCCCGCCCCAAAGAGGCTATCGCCGTTCTGAAGGAAGAGTTCAAGCCGATCCGTGTCGTCGAGTATTTGCTTGCCCGCGGCAGAGCCGACAATGCCGACCAATACTCTCAACCGGATCGGATCGACTCCGAACGTTGGCTCAAGGGGCTTGAGCGCTAATTTTCGATTCATCAATCGCGCGTCGTCGATCTCGTGCGTCAGGCGCCCGTGATTTCGGGCACTGCATCCCGGCGGCCGCCAAGGCGAAGAAAGATCAGAGCTGCTCGATCACCGTAAAAGTGGGGAGTAGACGCTATGGGGCGAGCGGCGAGAGTGGGGCACCTTAGGCGCTGTTGGATCCACCATCAGAAGGAGGCACCCCATGTCGCAGTCTTTTGACGCGAGCCGGTCCCTTACCGCTCTTGAACAGGATAACACGGTCATCGCCGTCATCGAAATGAGCAAGGCGAAGTGGCTCGTCGCCGCGCTCGTACCGGGTCTCAAGCGCCAGCCCCTCAAGAAGATCGATGCTGCCGCACCATCACTGTTGAAGCTGCTGCAGCGCTGGCGCGACGAAGCCGGGCACACGATCAAGCGCATCGCCGTCACCTGTGAGGCGGCCGGCGTCGGCTTTTGGCTGGCGCGTTGGCTGTGGGCGCGCGACATCGAGGCCTATGCCATCCATCCCGCCAGCGTTGCGGTGTCGCGTGAGCACCGGCGCGCCCGTCTCGCCCGTGGTGACAAGGCGCCACAGGTGAGCGGGCTGACTATCTGCTGGAAGCGTTCTCAACGCCCCCCGCCACCACTCTTGCTGGTGTGGCGGGCAAGCTCGACGCTGTATTGCGTAAGGGCGAGGCTGGGAGGAATGCTCCGAATTCCCCTGGCCGCAAATCCGTTCCGCGCTGAACGATCTGGTGCGCTTCGGAAAGCTCGAACAGGGGCTTTCACGGTAAGCGGCGCTCTAGCCGGCAGGGTGGCAGCTGCTGCCGCGCCTGAAATACGACGATGGAGGGGAAGTCCGAGCAGCGCAGCGATTCGCAGGCGGCAATCGCAAAGTTTTGTTCACGCTGCCTAACTCGCTGAGCAGAAGACGATTGACGGGTGCCACTGGTGCCTTTCGAAAATTTCCCTGTGGATATTGCCTCTGTGACGACTTGGCGTCGTACCCGTTTGGTGGATGTTGAGTAGAAATAAGCAACTTGGGCTCGGGGGAATCATGAACAAGTTGCTTGTTGGTGCGGCAATGCTTGCCGCAGGCGTCTTCGGCGCGGATACATCTTTTGTTTCTTATATTAGAAGCTCTGCAGGGATGGCGGCCTTTGCGCAGGAGGCGCAAGGGACTTCGCCAGATGTTGGCGCACCATCGGACGGCGGCTTTGGTAATGGCGGGGCAGCGCTGGGTTCGGGAACAGCCTCCGGTACGGATGATGCTGGTGCAACGCCGGCGGCAAATGCCACGGGAGATGCCGCGCCCGCGGCCGAGGCTCCCGACGCGGCGGCCGAGGTAGGAACGACAGATCAGTCGACCGACAGCGAGGCCGCGCCCGAGGAGCCTGCCGCGACGACGTTGGCGACGACGACGACCTCCGAAAGCGGCGATCCGGAGGCGATCGGCACGCCGAAGGTGGATCTGCCGAAGAACTCTGGCAACGGCAATCTGGGCTATGCCATTGGCATCGACCTTTCGGACTTCCATGGCATCGAGCCGTCGATCGCGCTCACCTACGATTCTTCGCGCCGAACCAAGCTAGGTGCCCTCTACCAGGGCTGGCTGGGCTATGCCTGGGGTCTCGGCGGTTTCGATGTCATCGAGCGGGCAAGCCCGGGCTATGGCATGCCGGCCTTCGATGCCGCCTGTACAGCTCACCTCACCCCTGCCAAGCACCCTCTTTGCGTAGATCATCCATCGTCCGTGAAATGCCTTCGCGCAGGATCGCCACCGTGTCGTCGATCTGCTCTCGGCTGATGATCAGTGGCGGCGACATCACGCACATGTTGATCAGCGGCCGCACCAGGAGGCCGAGCTCATAGCAATGGGCATCGATACGTTTTCCGACATCCTTGTCGAGCTGCAGCGGGTCCTTGCTTTCGCGGTCGGCGACGCATTCGACACAGCCCATCAGTCCCAAGCCCCTCACCTCGCCGACCAGCGGCAACTCTTCCAGCGTCTTCAGCTGCGCCTGGAAATAGGGGGCGACCGCCTGCGTATGCGCAAGCACGCTTTCTTCCAGCAAATCGAGGTTTTTCAGCGCCACCGCACAGCCGACGGGGTGGCTGGTGTAGGTCAGCCCATGACCGAACATCGCATCGGGATGGTTCGAGCGGCGCAGTTGTTCCAGCAGCCGTTCCGAGATGATGACGCCGCCGAGCGGGAAAATAGCCCGAGGTGACGCCCTTGGCGAAAGTGATCATATCGGGATCGATGCCGAAGACCTCGCCCGAGGCGAAGACATGGCCAAGCCGGCCGAAGCCCGTCACCACCTCGTCGGAGACATAGAGGATGTCGTTGTCGCGGCAGATCTCGCGGATGCGCTTGAGATAGCCGTCGGGCGGCACGATGACACCGCCCGAGGCCTGCACGGGCTCACCAACGAAAGCGCCGATTCTGTCGGCGCCGACCCGGGCCACCGTGTCGCGGAACTGCTCGACCAGGAAATCGGTGAAGGCGGCAAGGCTCATGCCTTGCGGCCGGCGGAAAGGATCGGGCGAGGACAGCTTGATCACCAGCTCGTCGGCGCCATCCATCCAATCCCTGTCGCGCGGGCGGCCGTTGAGCGAGGCCTTCATCCTCAATTGTTTACGGCGGGAGGGCGAGCTCAGCCGCATGGAAGTAGCGGCGATGACGGGCCTCAGCCCAGCCGCAGTGTCTGGCGTTGCGGGCGAGTTGATCGAGGAAGGCATCGTTGTTGAAGGCAAGAGCGCGCAAAGCAGTGGCGGCCGTCGCCCGATACCGCTCAGTATCAATTACGCAAGGCATTGGTCCATCGGCTTCAAGCTATCGCAGCACCGGCTAGAGGGTACGCTCACCGACCTCTCCACCCAACCGATCGGCACTTGCGAGTTGCCGCTCGCTGACCATGAGCCGGCCACGGTCGCTGCAGCGGTCCAGAAGGGCGTCTCCACACTCCTGCGGAATAGGCGCGAAGGTCGTCAGAAACTTGTCGGTGTTGGCATGGCGATGCCCGGGCTGATCGACGTGAACAGAGGGATTTGCCTGGTATCGCAGCGCTTCGACTGGAGGGACGTGCCGATAGCGGCACTTATTGCATCACGCATCAGTGTGCCGGTCTGGGTCGACAACGACGTCAATGCATTCGCAATAGCTCAGCAGCTGTTCGGCCACGGGCGTCGGCGCAACTCAGTGCTGGTGCTGATCATTGGAACCGGCGTCGGGGCGGCGTTTATCTTCAACGGTCAGATCCATCGCCGTGCGCGTTTCGCTGCTGGCGAGATCGGATTCCCGGTCAAGGAAGACGCCGGCTCGATCGCCACCGAGGAGCGGCTGAGCTGGGATCGACGCTTGTCGGAACCGGCGATAGTCCGCGCTTGGCAGGAGATCCGCAAGCGCTCCCCCAAGACCCCTGTCGACCTTCAGCAGGCCGCAGCGAAGTGCGACCGGCTCGCATTAGAGTATCTGCGCGAAGTCGGTTGTGACATCGGGCGTCGGGTAACCGCAATGATCGATCTGGTCGATCCGGAAGTTGTCATCGTTGGAGGCGAGGCGGTCCGCTTCGGCCCTGCGCTCGTCGACCCCCTCGTGAACACTGTCAGAGAATCCTCGTTTGAGAAACCGCCAGCGGTCGAAATCGACTGGGACAACAATGTGTGGTCACGCGGGGCAGCAGCCCTGGCCATCCAGCAGTTTTTCGACTTTGAGAGCACGGCCGGATTTGAACGAAAAGCCAACGCGAGATGAGCGAGCCTGAGGACCCTCTCATGATCAAGGTAAGGCAGCTAGCCCAGGAAGCGCCAAGCCGACGGCACCGAGCACCGCATCATTCTCCGCCAGCTTTCCGATCATGACGCGGGTGCGCATCGGGGAAGGCACATCGCGTGCCTTCATCAGCGTGTGCTTTTCGTAGACCGCAACGAGAGGCTTGAGCAGCATGTCGCCTGCTCGCGTCATACGCCCGCTGACGATGACGAGCGGCGGATTGATGATCGTGCCGATAAGGGCGAGCCCTCGGCCGGCCTGTTCCGCCATGTCCTCGATCATTCGACGCGCGCCCACATCACCCTGGGACGCCATCGCCGACACGTCGTAAATAGTGATGATGCGCCCATAAAGCCTCGACATCTCTTGCAGGGAGCGATCGACGCCAATCTGAACTTCGAGGCATCCACGGTTGCCGCAGCGGCACAATCCGCCATTAGGCTCGATGCTCATGTGACCGAATTCGCCGCCCCCTCCGGCGACCCCAGTGATAACTTTGCCGTTGCGAACGATCGCGCCGCCCACACCGAGATCGAGTTTCAACAGGACGAAGTCTTCATAACCGGCGGCTGCACCCCACATCATTTCGGCCAGCGCCGAGCAGTTGCTCTCGTTGTCCGCGAAGACCGGCTTCTCCAACACGGCGCCGAAAATCTGCGAAATGTTCACTCCCGCCCAGGTTGGCATGCCGTTGGCGCGCTGCACCATGCCCCCAGGGCTGACCGGCCCGCAGACCGAGACGCCGACGCCGAGCAGGGCCGAGATGTCCAGCCCGCAAACCCCGTAAGCCACGGTCACGATGTCCCTCACGACGGCCGCCGCGCATTGGGGCGAATAGCCCGGTTCAACTTCGATACTTTTCTCCAAAATTACTGAATGTGAGACATCGGCGATCGCCAGGCGGATGTCCTGCTGGTTGAGGTGAACGCCCACGCACGTGCCGGCACGCGGATTGAGCGTTAGCGGGGTCGCCGGTCGGCCGATTGCCCTAGGGGTGCTATTGGTCGCAGGTCCCTCAATGACAATTTCCAAGAGCTTCAGCTCCCCCACCGCGGTTGACACGGTAGAGCGAGCAAGTCCGGTGAGCCGGGCAACCTGTGCGGCCGACAGTGGCCCGCGCTCACATAGCGCCCTCACGATTTGGCTGGTGACGAAAGCTGACGTTGCGTTGCCCAGCAACGATCTCAGCGCATTCTCATTCAAAATTTCGCCTCACATCCGGCGCCTCTGCGCAATTCGTTTGTCTCAAAAATTTCCCAGCCAAGCTTAGGCCTCCTGACCGATGATGTGGAGGGAGTGCCCTCACCGTGCTTCACCCTACAACTGGCAAGGTCCGCGACTTCACAATGCTCCGCAAGGTGGCCATTCTGGATACGGCAAAGCTGAGATGCCATCGCGTCGATTCTTCTGTTTGTGGACATATTCCAACGAAATCGCCTCCGTGCCTGCCGGAGAAGGCGTTTAAGGCTGCCACTTGGTCGTCTGCGGCCACGATGGCCGAGATCTGCAAAGTTCAAATCAGCGAAAGCGAATGAGGCCGCCATCCGATGCTTGTAGCCATGTACGCCAACGCCGCCTTGCGGAAGTCCCAATACTCGGCAGCCGCGACCTGTTAACGAAGATGGCGAAGCTCGAAGGACAATCGCGGCTCGCTCTGTTCGCTTCGTAGCTTGCCGTCCGCACCGCGAGCAACACGAGAACTGCCAACACCGCCTGAAACGCCTCGGCCATCATATCAAACAGTCTCGCTAGCAGGTACGCCCGTGCGAACCATTGACATCCGCGATCATCCTTGAAGTTGCTGCATAAGCGTCGAGAAGTCCGCAACTTCCCAATGCTCGGCGAGATGCCCATTTTCAATTCGGTAGAGCCGAAACGCCATTGTATTGATCTCTCTGCCAGTGGCCTTGACACCGGCGAAATCGCCTTTGTGCGTCCCGCGGACGGCATTCAGGACAGCAACCTGGTCGCCTTCGGCGACGATCGCCGAAATCGGTAGCTTCAGATCAGCAAACGCTGAGTGAAGCCCCGCGAAGTACTGCTTGAGCGCCTCGCGCCCCCGACCTTGCCCAGCCAGATGGTCGTCATAATCCTGCGTAACGATCTCGTCGAAGACGCTGAAATTCCCGCTTTCGATGGCGGCGAAGAATCGCCGCACCAGTGCTTTGTTCCCTTCTAAGTTTGAGGACATACCGCCTTCTCCAATTCAACCTTTCGCTGCCATCGTGGCGCGTGCTGGTCATCCGAGTTGAACGAATTCCTGGCCGGAAACACCACCGCCGAACTGCTGCGCACGGCCGCCTTCAGCGATACCGCCCAGATCGACGGCGGCGAAGCCGAGGCGCTCGACAAGGTCCACGACAGCGAGCCGAGCCGATGGATCGTCACCCGAGACGAACAGCACACGACGGCCGCCGAGCACCGCCGGGTCGGCCCCGAGGATTGCGGCCGGAAGCGTGTTGAAGGCCTTGACCACACGCGCACCCGGGACGGCGTCAGCAACGATCTCCGTCGACAAGCGACCCTTGAGGTCGCGCGGCGAGAACGCCGGGAAGTCGATCGCGTTCGTGGCGTCGACCACGATGCGGCTGTCCCATTCAACATCCTTCACTGCATCCTGTACTGCGTCGAAAGGGATAGCCAAAATGACGACGTCGGCCCGGAGAGCTTCGGAGGCAGTCACAGGCTTTACGATGGGCCCAAGTTCACTAACCAAACCAGCCAAGCTCTTTAGGCCCTTCGAGTTGGCGATGGCGATGTCGATTCCGTTGGCAACGAAACGCCGAGCGAGCGCGGTGCCGATCGCTCCCGATCCAACGATGGCGTAGTTCATCTTTTCGCCCTTCCTGATTCGTCAGCTTTCGCGGTCGGAGGCGGCTTTGCGTAACCGTTTCCCTTTCAGAACATTCCATTTGCATTGGCGCGAGGAATGTTTGGCGCGATCAACGGGGCCGAGTTCTGCGGATCGCCGACCACCTGCAAGGTGTCCCAATGCTCGATCGCTTTGCCGTTGGCATCCATTTTGTAGATGTCGACGCCGGCGATCCCGGTGTCATTCGGGTCGTCGTTGAAAAGATTCAGAAAATTCACATGGGCCCAGACGTAGTCGTCGAGGGCGATGATTTTGTGGACCACGACGCGCGCCAGAGCGCGTTCCTTGTTGATCTGGCCAAAAAACTGCGCCAGGGCGACTGGCCCATCTGCGATCAGGGGATTGTGCTGGATGTAACCCGGCGCGATGAACTTGGGCACATATTCTTCCGCCTTCTTCTGGTTGATCACCAGATCATAGAAGCCAAGGATGTTGTCCTTATTGCGAACGGCACGGCTGTCGTTGCCGTCTACGAGCTCAAGCATGGGGTATCTCCTTCTTATGAAGTGTGGATTTGCTGGAAGGCCCTAGCTCAGGCCGGCGACTTGAAGCCGGAGCCCATCCAGTTCAGCGTCGGACTTCTCGCGAGCTGCGCGGAGCATTTCGTCGGCGTCCTGTCCCAACGGCGCGCGGCTCGGTGCAGGTACCTGTTCGGCCAGTTCGACGATACGCTTCGCGGCCGCAGCCGACTCGAGCCCACTGCTCTGCATGCCGTTGAGCGTGTTCGCGAAGGTTTCGAATGTTTGACCGTATAACTCGCGCTGTTCAGAGGTCATATCGTCCGCGACCCGCTTTAGAGCGGCAGCCGTTTTCGCCGGTCCCCCAGTCTTCATATTGCCTGCCGCAGCCACCACGACATCGATGCCGAAGCGCTTCAGCTCGGCACGGTAGACGGCCGCAAATACCTCCATGGCGGCCTTCGATGCGCCTGATGGCCCATTGAACGGGAGCGGTACGCTGGCGGTCCAGGTGCTCACCTGGACGATGCGACCGCGCGCCTTCCTCAATGCGGGCAGGAACGCATTCATGACCGAGAGGGCGCCGAACACGTTGACGTCGAATTCGCGCCGGATGGCGTCGAGCGGCAAAATCTCGATCGGGCCGGGGGTAAGGATCCCTGCGTTGTTGATCAGAAGATCGAGGGCGCCATCGCCGAGCGCGTCGGACACGTCGTCAGCCCAGGCTTTCACGGCCTGTTCCTTGGTCATGTCGCAGACGGTCAGGCTGACGCGTCCACCGGAGGCGTCCTTCAGATCCTGGACCTCTGCGGCGGACATGGCCGTGCCGAAAACAGTATAGCCCTTGGCCGCCAGTCCGAGCGCGATGTCGCGGCCAAGGCCACCGCCAGCGCCGGTGACTGCGGCGGAGCGTCTCAAGTGTTCAGAAGAGTTCGGCATTTGAGGTCTCCTTTTCAGTCGGTGCCCCGTGCTTTGACCGCGCCGCGCGGACGATCGGCGCTACTTCGGTTCCGAGCAGCTCGATCGAGCGCTTCATCGCAGCGGTTTCGAGGGATGCCGTGCTCATTTGGAAGGTGATCCTCGATACGCCGCCGAGTGCGCTGTCGGCATCGAGCATCTTGCTGGCGACGGTGTCCGGATCACCGATCAGAAAGGCGCCCTCCGGGCCGCACATCGCCTCGACTGCTGGCGCGACGGTGCAAACCAACCGCGTTCGCGGCCAATCGTCGTTGTCAGATGCGCCCAGCCGGGGAAGAAGGCATCCTTGGCTTTTGCGATGGTCTCTCCGACGAAGCCCATCGCATGGGCACCGACTGTGAGTTGCTCAAGCGCGTGCCCGGCGCGCAGTCCGCTCTCGCGGTAGAGATCGACGAGCGGGCGGAAGCGCTCAAAGCTGCCGCCGATGATCGCGACCATCAGTGGGAGGCCGAGCGTTCCGGCGCGTGCGAAGGATTGCGGCGTACCTCCGACGCCGAGCCACACCGGCAGGCGCTGCTGATGCGGCCGGAGGAAAACGCCTTGCCCGGTGAGTGCCGGGCGGAAGCGCCCCTCCCACGCGAGGTGGGTCTTCTCGCGAAGCTTGAGGAAGAGCTCGAGTTTCTCCGCAAAAAGATCGTCATAGTCCTCCATCCGAAAGCCGAACAATGGATAGGCCTCACCGAAGGAACCGCGGCCAACGACGATCTCGGCACGCCCCTTCGCGATCAGGTCGAGGGTTGCAAACTCCTGAAACACCCGCACAGGATCGGCGGCGCTCAGGACCGTGACGGCGCTCGTGAGGCGGATACTCTTGGTGCGGGCAGCCGCGGCCGCCAGAATGATCGCGGGTGCGGAATCGAGGAATTCGGCACGGTGGTGCTCGCCGATGCCGAACACGTCGAGGCCGACGTCGTCGGCAACCTCGACCTCCTCGAGGAGATCGGCCATGCGGTCGGTTGCCGAAGGCAGTTTGCCCGTCGCCGGATCAGGGAGGATTGCCGCGAAACTGTCGACACCGATTTCCATAACACCTCCTTGCAATGTGTTGTCAGCCGCGGGGCGCAATGCGCAATGGGTCAGGAGGCAGCGGGATGAACTCGGTCTCGCCAGCGATCTCGGGAAAGCGCCCCTGCCGCCAGTCGTCCTTCGCCTGTTCGATCCGGTGCTTGGAGCTCGAGACGAAGTTCCAGTAGATGTGGCGCGGCTCGGGAAAGGGTTCTCCGCCCACCATCATCAGATGGGCGCCGCTGCGCGCTTGCAGCACGATCTCGGCGCCGGGCTTGAAGACCACGAACTGCGCTTCGCCGAGGCTGCCCGTCTGGCCCGCGACTTCAATCTCGCCCGAGACGACAAACATCGCGCGCTCGATATGCTGGGCTGGGACCTGCAGGCGCGCGCCGGGCTTGAGCACGACATCGACATACATCAGGTCCGAATAAACCGGCACCGGCGAGCGTTCTCCGAAAGCTTCGCCCGCAACGATGGTGAGCGAGACTCCGTCCGCTTCGAGCGCAGGCAAGAAGTCTTCGGCATGATGGGAGAAACCCGGCTCCATCTCTTCCAGGGCCTTGGGCAGGGCGACCCAGATCTGCTGGCCGAACATCGCCCCGCCCTGCGTCTGGAATTTCGCAGGCGAACGCTCCGAATGGACGATGCCCCTGCCCGCCGTCATCCAGTTCACGTCGCCGGGCCGGATTGTCTCGACATTGCCGGCGCTGTCCCGATGAACCATCTCGCCCTCGAGTAGATAGCTCAGCGTCGAAAGGCCGATATGCGGATGCGGCCGGATCTCCGGGCCGGCCCCGGCGCGGAACACGATCGGTCCGAAATGGTCGAGGAAGATGAAGGGACCGACCGTCCGGCGCTGCGCAGACGGCAGCGCGCGACGAACCTTGAAGCCATCACCAAGATCCCGAACAGGTGGAAGCAGAACCTCTTCCACCGCTAGGTCGACCGTCGCACTCGAAATGGTCATTGCCGCCTCCTGTGCGTGGCGTGGGTCAGGCGGCTTTAGCGAGCGCCTGCATTGCACCCGAGAGCGCAGCCTCGCGCGCTTCAGGCCCGAAGCCGATCTTCTCGGCGTGGATGAAAGTGACATCGGTCAGCCCGATGAAGCCCAGAAGGGTCCGCAGATAGGGTTCCTGGAAATCCATCGCCTGAGCGGGACCTTCAGAGTAAAGACCGCCCCGAGACTCGATGACGAAGACGCGCTTGCCGGTCAGCAGCCCCTGCGGACCCGCCTCCGAATAGCTGAACGTCTCGCCAGCACGCAGAACGTAATCGAACCAGGCGCGCAGGCCGGTCGGGATGCTGAAATTGTACATCGGCGCGCCAATCACGACGGCGTCCGCGGAGCGGAGTTCGGCAATCAGTTCGTCCGAAAGAGCTCGGGCGGCGAGTTCCGTGTCGGTCGCGGGCTCGCCGCGGACACCCGCCACATCGGCGGTGGTAAGATGCGGAACCGGCACGGTACCAAGGTCGCGACGAATAACGGTTGCGCCGGGGCTGGCCTCCAGCAAGCGGTGAACAGCTTCCTCGACCAGAATTTTGGAAACGGACCGGTCGCCAAGAACACTGCTGTTGAGGACCAGAATACTTGCCATAACACTCTCCTTGGTACTGACCGATCCAAGATGCTGTTCAAAGGCGCGCGACGGTAGCCTCGCACAGCGCCAAGCTGTGTCGCGAAAACTGGAACGGCTGCGTCGGACGTAAACCTAGATCGAGGCGGCTGCGTATTCACCGCAGCGGCGTGCCGAAGGCTGCATGACTATGCCCGTATAGCCTCGCCTGCCTGTTGCTTCGGTATATCGAGCGCGGTCACCGCTCGCTTTCCGCTTCCCGCCCACGGCCATGATCACCCGCGTGCGGCGCCTCGTATGTCTCCCAACGGCATCGACTGCACTGAAGCCAAGAAGGCCAGAACCGGATCGCATGATCCGTCGTTTCGTCCGCGGCTTTTTACTTCCGCAGCGTATTCCACGGTGCATCGCTGGAGACATCGACCACCTCGTACCCTGTCGGTCTGACGGAGGGTCCGAGGATTGCGGCGATCTTCGCGGGCTGGTCGCCGGTATTGAACGAGGCGTGCACGACATCTGCCGGGATGAAGGCGGAATCGCCGGGACCGAGGATGCGCTTCTCACGATCGATCCACTGCTCGACCTGCCCGGCAAGGACAAGCACCACCTCTTCTTGGTCGGGATGCTTGTGGAAACTGTGTCCTTTGCCCGGATCGAAATTGACCTCGATCACCGTGAGTTGCTTGGCGCCCGTACTGGGCGGATCGCTGAGCCGCCGGGACGATCCAAAGTCATCGACCTTGAGCTGGGCTTCATTCGCGATAACGAATCTACCAGGCATCGGATTGCTCCCCACATTTGTTCTCTGATTTGGCAGCTCTTGAGTTTGACCGAATGCCGCATCAAACGGCAGAGCGGCGCTCAATGCTCCACGCGCGCTAAGCGCAAGGACGTCTCTTCTCGTCTCCGTCATTGCTGCTCCTCCGGTGGAAGCGAGGCGCTTAATGTTGAGTGGTATCGCTCCGACGGTGCGATGCGGTAGCCCTGCTGTTGGTCAAGCTGTGTCGCGAAACGCGGAACGCTAATGTTGGACCTTGAAGACCTACAAACGGGTGTCGACGGGGCGAGCTTAACAGGTCTTCGCCTTCGGCGCTGCATCACGCGTCGAATGGATATGTTTCGATGGGCCGGCGCAGCCGGAACGCGGAATTGTAAAACGCGGTAGCCTCTACGGCTCCGGCGATCGGCAGTTGATGCACCGCAGAGAACGCCGAAGCTCCGGTAAACATCAGCGAGCCGTCCCCGGACCAGATTTCCCCAGCGTAAAACTCCAGTGCCGACCGCACGAATTCGCACACGGCCAGGGGACCGCCGGGAACCGCCGAGCCGATGACCCGCAATCCGAACGCCTTGACGACCTGCGGATTGTCCGCACTGATTTCGCCGACCAATTGGCTGGGGCGGAAAATCCCTTGCGCCAGCACAACGTCGGCCGGTCGCGACAACCGGCCCGTGACCAGCCCGTACACATTGGACTGGTTCATGTCGAAATCGATCTCGCCCAGCAGCTTCGGATACCCCTCTCTCTCTCCCGCCCGGCGAGCATTCCTCGTTCGTTCGAAATGAAGATGTGCGGAACAAATCCGACCTCTTCGCCGCGGAAACGCGCGTGGATGATGTGGATGTATTCCCAGAACGGACCGACGCTGCTGAACCCGTAGGACAGGAACGTCACCGACACTTTGGTGTCTTGTTCGATTTCCAGGTCGGCAGGCAGCAACGCCGCCGCCGCCTCCGCATTCGTCCGATAGCTGAACGTCACCTGGTTCACGCCCCTGAACGACGCGTTTGTGAAACTCAGAGGGTCTGTATGTACTGGCATCGTTTGTGCCAGGATCCCGAGTCAGTTTGCCACGCATTGTCACGTCGCTCCTTCCGCCAAGTTTCCGGTCCCCAAGCCGAGCCTGCATCGAGAAGCGAGCCCCGGGGGGCGTCATTCAGAGAGCCGAGGCTGCCTGCGAGGCGATCACTGCGTGGCGCCCGCAACTCGCCATCAGCAGCCAGTCATGGCGCATCTCGTCAGGGAAAACGCTGCGGCCTTGCGAGCTTCTGAGCCTCGGGCATGTACCACTTGATGACGTCCCGGGCCGGGTCGGCGAGCGCCGACTTCCAATCGCGGAACAGCTCGGTGACCAGCGCGAGAGACGTATTCGGGACCGCACCGGCTGCCGTCAGGCGTTCGATCGCGGTGCGGTGGGCGAGCTGTGACATGCCGCCAACCGCGTCGACGACGAACATGGCTTCGTAGCCATCGTCCATTGCGTCGATGACCGGGAATGCCAGACAGATCTCGGTGTAGAGCGCGCCGAAGATCAGCCTCTTCTGCCCGTCTTTTCGACAGCGGCCCGGAATGCGGCATCTTCCCAGGCATCCATCGAGCTTCGGTCGATGACTTCGACGTCGCACAGTTCGTCCCTGATCGAAGCTCGGGTCGGACCGTTCACGCCCATCTCAACGCCGACCGTGCTCAGCACCACAGGGATGTTGAAAGCTTTGGCGGCCCTGATCAGAAACCGGACGTTCAGATCGATCTCGTCCGGTGTCGTCTCGGACTTCACGTTCTCCAACATCTCTTTCTGATAGTCGATCAGGATGAGCGCGACCTGTTCCGCAGTCCAGACACCGTGGGCTTCACTCATAACGATTTCCTTTGTCTGGGCATGAGTAGGACACGCGACCGGGTTTGCTGATGCCCGGTCGTCCCAAATCATCGGCTGGTTTGCTTCAATGCACGGGCTGGGTCCGGCGGGCATCCAGGCTTAACGAGCCCGCGCCGAAGGCAGCGACCTGAAGCAGACCACCGGCAATAGCGATGTTCTTGAGGAAATGGATCAGTTGGTTCTGGTCCGCGAGATCATGGTGAAACGCCAACGCGGCCGCCACGCTAAAGCCCGCCAGGACCAGGGCGATGATCCGTGTCTGATATCCAATCACGAGCAACACCCCGCCTCCGACCTCGACGATGATCGCGATCAGGTAGCCGAGAAGCGGTGCCGGAAGACCCGCCGAGGCGATATAGCCTTGTGCCATCGCGGGGGCCGCGATCTTGCCGAGGCCGCTCAGAAGAAACAGAACGGCGATCAGCACACGGCCGGCAGCCGCAAGTGTCGTGGTTTGATTTTGCATTCGTGATACCTGCGCTGTCTGAAAAGGGTGGTCAGAGGCCCATCGGCCTCCACCAATCCACACATATCGTTCCAGAAGGCGATGTGGTAGTGTTACACCAAGCCAAGCTGTGTCGCGAAAAGTGGAACGCTCATGTTGGACCTTGAGGACCTGCAAACATTTGTCGAAGTGGCCGATGCTGGCGGCGTCTCGCCGGCCGCCCGCCGGCTCGGGGTCTCCAAATCCATCGTCAGCCGGCGGCTGTTCCGGCTGGAAGCGGAACTTGGTGTGCAGCTTCTCGCACGGACCACCCGGGGCGCCGCGCTGACCGAAGCCGGCGTCACGTTCCGCGACCACGCGGCCCGTGTCTGCACCGAGATCGACGTCGCGCGGGAGACCATCTTGCCCGCTGGCGAGCTACGCGGGCGCCTGCGGATCGCAGCGCCGCTCTCCTTCGGAACAACACATCTGGCGCCGGTGTTTGCAGAACTTGCGAAGCGCCACCCGCTGCTGAGCGTGCATGCGTCTTACAGTGATCGCTTCGTCGATCTTGTCGGAGAGGGTTTCGACTGCGCCGTACGTGTCGGCTATCTCGTCGACTCCAACCTGATCGCGCGTCGCATAGGACCTATCCACGGAAGGCTCGTCGCGAGTCCGGATTACATCAAGGAGCATGGAGCTCCAGAGACGCTTGACGACCTTCCGATGCACCAAGCCGTGTTGCAGGGTACGGAAGCTTGGCAACTTATCGACGCAGACAAGACTGTTACCGCTCACCCGCAGGGACGGTTCAAGGCGGACAACGGCGTCGCGCTCGTCGCCGCGGCAGTGGCGGGCCTAGGGATCGCCGCGCTGCCGGATTTCCTGACCGAGGACCATTTGGCTTCCGGCGCCTTGGTGCCGGTGATGACACGCTATCAGTTTCCTGAGGCCGGCATATATGTCGTCCGACCGCCGGGACAGCACCCGGCGCGGAAAATCCGGGTGCTCACCGAACTGATGATCCAACATTTCGGCTCGGCGCCGGGATAGGGTAAAGGCGAACCAAGGCGCACCCGTGAGCATCGAGATTGATCGCGGCCTCCACCGGCGCGCCGATTACAAGTCAGCTCCCGACAGTATCGCCGGCACTGCAACAGGCGTCTCCAGAGTGTTCAGGACGAAAAGCAGTTGCCGATCTTCCGCTTCATCTAAAGTTCTTGGATGGCAAGAGCTGTCAGGAATCGGGCGACATAGGGGCCCAACGCTACATTTCGCATCACTCATGCGAGTCCAATGTCACGGCGATGCGGTGATGCCGCCGCAGACGTAGACGTAGAGCGTACGGCCGTTGATAAAACCTTCAGGCATCGGAGGCGAGGAAGACGCCGCCACCGCGCCCTTGCTGCGCGGGTTCCGACGACGCTTCGCTCAGGTCCGTACCCTAAGGGCTTGCTCCAGCCGATCGGCAATCTGTGTGACGATATAGGCAATAACCATATAGATCACGACGGCAATTACGAAGGCTTCGAGGTAGTAGAAGTTCAGCGCGGCGGTCAGCTGGGACTGGGCGAATATATCGACGACCTCGATGGCAAATCCGAGTGAAAGCGCCTTCATGATGACCATCATCGAGGTTGTCAGGTCGGGAATTGCGTGAGAGCCACCTGAGGAAACAGAATCCGTCGGAACAATTGGCCGACGATGGCAGATGCGGCTCCAATTGGTGGAACCTCCTAGTGAGAAACGGAGGTGCCGGATACTGGCCGCTCAAATTTCTATTGTAGCTAGCTTAACTTTAAGTATAGTTGATCATCTAAATTTCTCTGTAACGCCGGCAATTCTCGGATGGGGTTTATGCCTTCCATTCGAGGAAACGCGCGGGCCTTGTTTGCCGATCACGGCAACTCCGTGAGTGCCATCGATGAACTGATATTCCCAGTGCCAAAAAGCTTCTGTTTCTAGCGACGAATTTACTGTCAGGACGATAACATGCGGGTCGTTAGTGCCATTTGGATTTTGCTTCGTCGACTGCCACGGCCCTTGCTGTCCGTCACGCTGCTGGGCTGGGCTTTTATGGTCTGGTCAAAGATGGTTCCCACAACACCTGATCTTTGTTTAAGGGGAACATTCGCGCAGGCGCTTACGGCTAGGGCTGAAGCGGCGGTTGCAGGGGTGACCTGACGCTGGTCGCGTTATCGTGGTGCGCTATGCTGATGGGGATGATGGCCCCGCTGCTGGCGGCGCCGTTGGCCCATGTTTGGCAGCAGACCATTGGGCCTCCGCGGTAGCACGCAAGTTTGCTGTTCATGTTTCCCTACCTCTTGGTCTGGCTGGCAGTCGGCGTCGTCCTGATCCCGATTGTGGACCTGATCCAGGTGTCATTCTTGCCAGCGCTCTTCGGCGGGGCCATCGCTCTGATTCAAAGGCCGCAAGCGCCACATCATTACCGACACCGAGGGACACTTGGTCGGGCTGACGGTGCACACGGCTAACATCCAGGACAGGGATGGGGCAGTCGGCGTCAGCGCCTCCATTCGACGGCTTTATCCCTGGTTACGCCATCTGTTCGCCGACGGCGCCTATGCCGGAGAAAAACTGTCGCAGGCTCTGGCCAATCTCGGCACATGGACCATCGAAATTATCAAGCGCTCCGGCGCGGCCAAGGGCTTTGAGGTGGCTCTTCTCCGCTCGACGATGTGGAAAGGATAGGACTGGCATTCGCGTCGTGTAACTTAGACGTCCGCGCCTTAATGCGGCAAGACCGGTCGCATCTATGTTTGAGGGCATCGCGTTGAAACACCAAGAGCGCTAAGGGAGAACAAGCGGTGATTTTGGTGGGCGATCGCTATGATCGCTGCCCGGGTCGCCCGCAGTCAACTGTGCCGGCCATGGGAACGAGTTAGGAGCGCCAAATCCGGCTATTTAGTTGCGCGCGAGGAACATGAAAGCCGCGATCAGCCTTCGGTAGTTCCGGCCTGTCTGGAGCACCTATCAAATTGCTCTAGTCGACTGGAATCGCGCCAAATCACCAGTACATACATCGGCTACTTGAGCTTCGCCTCAAGCTTTTCGTCCCCAAAAGAATTACCTCCCAGGTGTGGCTCGATATCCGAAGCTTTATGATCCTATCCCACATCCGAGATATCCCCTCCGATCGATAATAGTGTTGCAGACGCGCCACTGCAATTGCTTACCGCGATCACTTCCGAGGATTGCTGATCCCGAGGACGTACATCAATAGGGCGTGGCGAGGATCGACTCGCCTCAGCCAATCGGACCGAGCGTACATCCGATCAGTGATCCTGAAGCGATCGCGCGCAGGAACTGCTGGAGAGAGCCATCCAATTCGTCGCTAATCCGGCGATGCGGCAGCGCGTTGAGCGGGATTTTCAGATAACGCAGGCCATTTTCCTCGACCTGAGGCAGCTCTCCTCCGCGAATATTGACCTGGAGGGCATGCAACATGAGCCTTGGCATCGGCAATGCCCTGTCTCGCGCCTCTCGAAGCCTGATGAACGCACTCCGAGATTGACCGGCGACGTGCTGGTTTTTCTCTTTCTGCTCCGCCACCGAACTCTCCCACAGAGCCTGGCGCCCTCCCGGCCTGTAGTCGTGACCGGTAAAGAGACGGGTCTCGCCGGGTAAGCTCAAAATGTCCTGGATGGACTGCCACAGATCAGCTGCGCTGCCGCCTGGAAAATCTGCACGGGCGGAGCCGCTATCGGGCATGAAAAGTGTGTCGTGAATGAACGCTGCATCGCCGATGACATAGCTTATCGACGCCAAGGTGTGTCCTGGCGAGTGCGTGACGCGCGCTTCCAGCTCGCCGATGTTGAAGGTCTCGCCGTCGCAAAACAGCCGATCCCATTGTGAGCCGTCACACGGGAGATCCGAGAAGTTATAGATCCGTTGCCAGATCCGCTGCACTTGCTTCACGCGCCCGCCGATCGCTGTCGGCACGCCGGTTTTCGCCTTGAGATAGCGCGCGGCCGAAAAGTGATCCGCATGCGGATGGGTGTCCAGGATCCACTCGAGCTTCAAATTGCGGATGTAGCCGCTGATCGCGTCCGCATTTGTCGTTGCTGTCGAGCCAGACTTTTCGTCGAAATCGAGCACCGGGTCGACGATGGCGCATCTTCGCGAACTCGGGCATGCAACGACATATTGGATGCTGCCCGTCCGTGCATCGTAGAAGCCGACGACTTCAGGCTGCTGCATGGGCGATGCCCTCGACTGCGGCTCGCGGGAAAAAGATCGCCCGGCCAGGGTCGAGGTCGTAGTCACGCTCGAAGTCCGTTGCGTCGGACGCAATCTGCGCCACGGCATCGAGTATGAACTGCACCTTCTCGTCCGGCAGCAGAACGCTGAAATTCAGCCGGGTGAATCCCGGCTTTTTCATTTCGTCGCCGGAGAGAATGGCTTGCCTGATTTCCTCGGACTGTTCGTCGTCGATCGACAGCAGTCTGTGAACATACGGGCCGGTGCAGGCGCAGCCACCGCGCGCCTGAATTCCGAACCGGTCGCTTAGCATGCGCGTGATCAACTGCTGGTGGACGTAGCCGTCCTTTCCGTTTTTGACCCGGAAGGAAAAGATCGGAAGCCGCTCAGGATCCGATAGACCGAGGAGCTCCAGCCGCGGCAGGGCTTTCCATGCGCGAAAAGCACGCCGCGCCAGCTCGCGATTGCGCGCTGTCATCGCGTCAAGTCCGATTGCATCCTTGACGATGAAGGCCAGCGCAGCTCGGATGTCGCCGATCACGTTGGGCGTGCCGGCTTCCTCGCGCGATTCCAGGCTGTCGCTGTAATCGTGTGTCTTCGGGGAGACAAACTTCACCGTCCCGCCACCTGGCCACGACGGCGTTTTCGTGGAAGGTCCGTCGCGTCGAACGATCAAGATGCCGGAGGCGCCGGGCCCCCCGAGGAACTTGTGAGGCGAAACAACGATCGCGTCGATCTCGGCATCAGGGGCGGGCGACATGGAAATCGGCAGGTACGGACCTGCGCCCGCATAATCCCAGATCATCTTTGCGCCGGCGGCCTTCACGATCGCGGTGATGGCCGCGACATCGCTGGTGATGCCCGTGACGTTCGAGGCCGCGGACATCGCGGATATCGTGAGACTTGGCGACCGGTCCGAAAGGGCGTCTTTGAGGTGAGACAGGTCCGGCCCGCCAGACGGATCTTCCGCGACTTCAATGATCTCTGCTCCGCTCTCGCGCCAGGGCAGAATGTTGGAGTGATGCTCATAAGGACCGATAATGATCCGAGGGCGCTTCCCCGCTGCCACGGCTTCAGCGACGCCCAATAGCTTTACGAGGCGGTTGATCCCCGACGTAGCGCCGGAGCCGGTGAAGATCACAGCATGCCGTTCGGTGGCCCCGCAGAATTGACCGATCAGGGCGCGCGCTTCCCGACGCATGCGGGTCATGAAGCCTCCGCAATACGAGGCTTCTGTGTGGCTGTTCGCGTAGTACGGCAGGACCTCGTCAAGCACAAAGCGCTCGATCTGATGGAGCGCGCGGCCTGACGCGACATAGTCGGCGTACACGAGGTCCTTTAGCCCGTAGGGACCCACGATTTTCGCCGTCGATCCCACAAGCCCATCCCGAAGGTCGGCGGTCATGTCAGCCTTTTTCTTCAGCCCCTGGCGGAACTTTGACAGAGGGGTCTCGGTCTGCCTTGTCGTTGGATGAGCAGCTTGCACGGTCAGTCTCCCGGCTCGGATATTGACTCAGATTGTAGCCTGCTCCACGGTCGGAAAATTCACCTATTTCCTGCAATTTTGCGCCGAGACCGTGTCAAATGATCGAAGATCGCGTGAAAATCGATGCATTTGATATGAAGATCTTGACGGCCGTGCAGATCGACGCAAGCCTTTCGCAGCGAGATTTGGCGGAGCGGGTCGGCCTGTCCCAGAATGCGTGCTGGCGGCGGATCCAGCGCCTCCAGTCGCTAGGTCTTATCCGCGGGTCTCACAGCAGTATCGATCTCCGCGCCCTGGGGCTCGATCTGACGGTTTTCGTAATGGTCCGCACTCGCCACCATTCCAAGGAGTGGAGTGAGGCGTTCCGTACCCATGTCGAACGGCTACCGGAGGTGATCGATTTCTATCGGATCGGAGGGGATTGGGACTACCTGATCAAGGTCGTGACACAAGGCATGTCCGGCTACGATGCATTCTACCAGAAACTGATCACGAACTTCGACCTGGCTACGGTGACAGGCTTCTTTTCCATGGAAGCGATCATCAACAATCGTCCAGTGGATCTGACCAATCTGCGATGAGGCGGCGCCCGCTGTAGGGCGCTTCGCCTTCATCGTCGCCAAGCCTTCGGCCGTGGCTCACCAGGGTGAGGTGTCGATTTTTTTGCAAGAGCCCGCAGGTCTGGCAGAGCGTTCGCCCATCAGCTGTTTGCAGGCCTCAACTGAGCCTTGAGCTCCTCCGGCCTTGATGCGCGGGTCCTGACGACGCTTCGCTCAGGTCCGCACCCTAAGGGCTTGCTCCAGCCTGTCGGCAATCTGGGTGACGATATAGGCAATCACCATGTAGATCACGACGGCAATCACGAAGGCTTCGAGGTAGTAATAGTTCAGCGCGGCGGTCAACTGGGACTGGGCGAAGATATCGACAACCTCGATGGCGAATCCGAGAGAAAGCGCCTTCATGATGACCATCATCGAGGTTGTCAGGTCGGGAATTGCCGTGAGGGCCACCTGGGGAAACAGAATCCGTCGGAACAATTGGCCGTTCGTATAGCCAAGCGAATGGGCGGCGTCTGACTGACCTGTGTCAAAGGCATTCAGGGCTCCCTTTATAATCTCCGATTGGAACGCAGCGATACAGCCTGTCACTGCGATAACAAGGATAACCGAGTTGGGTGTTTCGTGGGCGTTGAAGTTGATCCCGAGCAACGAGAGCAGGAACTGGAATGCCGGGGGCAGACCGAAATAGGCGAGGAAAATCACGATGACCATCGGAACGCCCTTGAAGACGATCTTGTAAGCCATGATGAGCTCTCGCAGCACCGGGACTCGTCTATATTCGACGAGTGCAAAAATGCTGCCGACTAGCGTCGACAAGACGAAAATCGTCAGCGCCATTCCAAGCGTTACAGGTACGGCGCCCAGAATTTCCTGGGTGTCCTGGAGCAAAATTTCGGTATCGAACATGGGTTAATACCCTTTAGGTCAGACGCTGGCGATGGCCGCGTTCTTGATCTGAGCTGTTGTCGTGGCCTCGGGCGCCTGCATCGGCGAGCGAAGCTCGAACAAGTGCACGATGAACCAGGCAATCAGGCACATCAGCGCATAGATGACGGCCAGGACGAGGTATGTTTCGAACTGGTACTGGTTATAGTCGCGCTCCATGATCAAGTGCGCGGTCGCCATCACGTCGGCCGCCCCAATGTACATGACCAGCGCAACGTTATGGATCAGGTAGATGATGGAATTTCCATAGCCGGGCAACGCGAAGTGCACCGCTTGCGGGCCCACGATGCGGGTGATCTTCTGGCGAAAGGTATATCCTAGACTGTCGGCCGCATCATGCTGGCCGCGATCGACGGCTAGGTATGCGGGCCGAAGGACTTCCGACAGATAGCCGCCATGGTAAAAGCTCAATCCGACCATCGCAGCGATCGTCGGCGAGAAGAAATCTGCGGAGCCGAACAGGGCCACCAATAGGGGGAGCCCGTAGAACGCGACGAACAACTGGAGGACGACGGGAACGCTGCGGGCATAGGACACGTAGAGGTCGGTGAGGTGGCTGACCACTGGTATCCTGCGAATCCGCAATGTTGTCGCAACGAGCGCCAAGCAAAAGCCGACCAACATGGGGGTAAACGTGATAGCGAGCGTCAGCGGCAATGCCGAGAGCAACTCGGGAATCATAGCAGAAACATCCACTTTAAAACACTCCTTCTTGCAATTCAGACTTGCCGCTGACGATATCTACTCAGATCGCATCATTTCATATACTTGACGATGCCTTCGCCAAACCACTTCTGCGAGAGCTTTTCGATCGTACCGTCGTCTTTCAACTCCTTGAGAACTTTGTTCACGTCATCGACCAGAACCTTGTTTTCATCTGACTTGTGAATAAGCATATAGGTGTTGTTGGTGAAGACTGGTTCGGACGCCACGATGTCGAGCTTCTTTTCATCGATGACGGTCTGCTCACCAAGATTTGAAGGCAGGACCAGCGCGTCGAACTTGCCGTTCTGAACCTCATCCAAACGGTTTGGATACGGGATTCCGGCGCTCGATGCCGTCACGTCAAGCTTGTATTGCGGATTTTCTTTTTGCCAGTTCATGATGAACTTGTAGGTTCCGCCGCCAGCCGTGGTCGGGACGATCCTCTTGCCGACCAGATCTTTCATTTCCTTGATGCCGCTGCCCTTTTTGCTGTAGATCTTCATCAGGCTGGCGCCCATGGGGTTTTCCGGAATGAAGAACTGCTTGGCGCGCTCAGGCGACTTGTAGTAGCCACCGACCGCGATGTCGTATTTGCCCGTGGCCAGGCCGGTTTCCTGCGCGATATCCGAAACACCTTCCATTTCAAACTTGTACTGCGGGAGCTTTGCGTTGATCGCTCTCAGAAGATCGGGCTCATAGCCTTGCGGCTCGACGCCGATCGCGCCCCATGCCAGCGGCTTGGATTCGGCAGACGTCGCGATCTTGATCGTGCGAACGGTCTGACCATAGCTGATCCCTGCGGTTGCAAGGGCAATTGCGATGCCGCCGGCAACAGCCAGGGCAGCGCGACGGGAGAAACTGGATGTGATTGCAGACATTTCTTTGGTTCCCTTCTTGTTGAGCTATTGAAAAGCGAGTTCTGACTGCAGGAATTGAGCAAGTCGTGGGCTGGATGGCGCATCGAAGATCTCAGTTGGACTGCCATCGGCGGCAATCACGCCACGATCCATGAAGACGATCCGGTTAGAGATGTTCTTTGCGAATTGCATCTCGTGGGTCACAAGCAGCGAAGTGATCCCGGACGACGTGACATCCTTGATCACCTTCAGGACTTCACCGACCAGTTCAGGATCCAGCGATGACGTGGGCTCATCGAAGAGCATCACGTCGGGACGAACCGCCAGCGCACGCGCGATGCCGGTGCGTTGGAGCTGGCCGCCCGACAGCTGGGACGGATAGCTGTCCCGCTTCGCTGAGAGGCCGACCCGGTCAAGCTCTCGCAGCGCGATTTCACGCGCCTCGTCCGCGGACTTGCGCTGCACGACGACAAGCGGATCCATCACGTTCTGGAGGACTGTCATGTTCTTGAAGACGTTGAATTGCTGAAAGACCATCGCTGTCCGGAGCCGGATCGCCTGGATGGCTGCCTTGTCGGCGCGCTGGTAATCCATCAGAATCTGGTCGAACGCGATGGTTCCAGATGCAGGCTTAACCAGATAGTTGATGCATTTCAGCAGGGTGGTCTTGCCGGTGCCGCTGGGGCCGATGATCGACACAACGTCACCTCGCTTTACCGAGAGATTGACGCCGTTCAGGACCTGCGTGCTTCCGTAGGACAGCTTTATATCTTTGAGTTCAAGCATTCTGGTTGGTTCCCTTCAGAGTGTGGGAAGGAGTGCCTTGACCGCATGTGATATCATCACCCGCTCTCCGCATGGCCGAGAACGTGCATCAGCCGGTTCGCCCAGCCGAAGATCGCTATGGCGTGGATAAGGTCGATGATCTCGGCATCATTCATGCCGACGGATCGCAGCGAGGCGATATCGTCTGCCGTCGCTTCCGACGGCGCCGCCGACAGCCGGCGGGCAAAGCTGTAGATCGCCGCATCGCGCAGCCCAAGCTTTTCGGGTTTGTCGAGGTAGAGCGCGGTGACCACTTCGTCGCTCTTGGTCAGCTCTGCATGGCGGCGGGCGTGAACCACGGCGCAGAATTTGCAGCCATTGACGATCGAGGCACCCAATGCGCCAAGTTCGCGGTCGGGACGGGCAAGCCCGCCTTCGACATACATGATCGCGTTGAACAGAATCGTGCGGGCAAGATAGCTTTCCGGATCATGCACAAGGGTCCGTACATATTCCGAAACTTTCTTGGCGGAGGGCGTAACCTTCATCGCATCGAGCTGTTCCGGCGTGGCCCCCGACAGCTCGACCGGCGCGATGTATGGCTGCCAGTTCAGCGGCTTCAGGCGCACCGAGGAAATCATGCCGACCTCATCAGTCTTAAGCCCGTCGCCACCCGCGTCTGGAAGTTGATGAAGGCAATCAGTTCGGAGAGCGCGACGATCTGCGGATTGTTCAACCCGGCTTTGGCGAGCAGGGCGATGTGGCTCGCCTCCGCCCTTTTCGGTGTCAGCGTGATCAGGTCGACATGCCTGGCGATGGTCGCCAACGGTTCCTCCAGATCCTTTTCCCCGCGGGCCAAGGCCAGAAGCTGCTCCGTCGAACCAAGCTGAGCCAGTTGCACATCATATTCGGCCATCAGGACTGGATCAGCATTCAGAGCGGCCATGCGATGGGCCAGAGCAACCCTCAAATTCGGCGCTAGCCCCTGATCGTTTGCCGGCTGTAGGACTGAGAGGCGACATTCCTCCGCCCCTTGAACGAATTCGGGCCGAAACCGACGCGCGGTGAAAAGAGCATCGTCCGGGGAAATCCCCGCGGCCTTATCCATGGCGTCGATCACAGTGCGGCCTCCTTATGCAACGTTGAATCGACCCATTCGTCCCCCAGAAGTTCCGGGATGTCGTAAGCGATCAGATTGGCGAAGTGGGTTTCGACATCTTCGGCAAACAGCGATGCGGCAATGCCGCGGACCAGACGGTCGGCCCCGGCGCTGACGGCTGGGATGTCGCCGGAGACCTTGCCGTGGGTCAGCATGGCGGCGTCGTTGAAGCAGTGGATATGCGCCAGCATCGGGCAGGAGCCGGGGACGCGTTCGCGAAACTCGAAGGCGGGACCGAGATCCGGCGCGTCCGACATGCCTGCACGAGCCGGCCCCATATCCGGCCTATATCGGCCATCCGACCAGGTGCGGATATGTGGGGCGATCGCCGCAAATTCCGGGCGGCCGCTGAAGTCATTTGAAAAGCCGGTTGCCGCGATCAGGAAGTCGTAGCGAATCGGCCCCTGCGTGGTTTCCACCAGCAGGGTCCCTGCCTCCTCCTTCACCGCAACTATGCCGCAGTCAAGAAGGAACCGAGCATTGGGGTGGCGAGACACGCGGAGTGTCGATGAACGCGGCGGCGGTGTCTGGGTCGAGGCGGTATAATCGAAGAATTTCCACTTCCAGGCATCGGGCAAGTGATGCATGCCGAGTACAACACCCGGGCTGCCAATGCCGGTCAGCTTGTTAATGCGCGGCATTTCCTTGCGCCGGATCAACATGTCAACAGAGCCGACTCCCGCCTCGAGTGCCGTTGCGGCATTGTCCATGGACGAGGCACCAGCGCCGATGACAGCGACACGCTTGCCTTTCAGCGTGTCGAAGTCGATGTCGTCGGCAGAATGGGCCCAATAGGCGCGATCGATGCCGCTGAGGAAATCGGGCACGGCAAAACCGCCCAAACCGGACCGACCGGTGGCCAGAACGAGACGACGGGTGAGAACCCGGCCCGTTTCCGCGCCTTCTATATCGATCGCAATCAGATCTCCAACAGGTGCCAGTCCGGTCATCCGCACGCTGTTGCGGACCGGCAGGCCGAGAACCTTGCGATACCAGACCAGGTAATCCATCCACTGGCCCTTGGGGATTTTGTCCAGCGACCACCAGGCCTCAATGCCCCATTGAGCCGTGAACCAGGCGCGGAACGTCAATTGCGGCAGGCCGAGCGACGGACCGTGCAGGGTTTTCGGCGACCGGAGCGTTTGCATGCGGGCAAAGGTCACCCATGGTCCTTCGAACCCGGCCGGAGCCGCATCATAGGCCACGACATTGGTTATCCCGGTCAGCACCAGCTTTGCCGTGCCAGCAAGTCCGCACATGCCGGCGCCGATCACCACGACATCACGGACCGGCACGCCATCGTGCGAACGCGCGGGAACCCATGGCTTGGCGGGCAGTTCGAGAAAGTCGAGATCTTGCGCGAGCTGTGCTTCGAGCGCAGCAAGACCTGTCGGCGTTGGCGCGGCGGGGGTATGCTTCATATTCCCGTTCCGTGATTTGTGCCGGATGCAGGATCGTTCACCAATTGGCCAGCGAGGGTCGGATCTAGTTTCTTGAAGCCGACGATCGACCGTTCAGCCACCGCCTCGACCGCATCCATCAACGCCTGCGCGACTGGACGGAGGGGGCGTTTCTCGGCAGCCACAACGCCCCAATAGAAAAGAACGGTCACGTCGATCGGGCGAATGACGACCCCGGGCAAGGCCACGCCATAGGCGGTGAGAGGATCGATGACAGCCGCAACGCCAGTCCGCCGAACGATCTGCAACGCGCCATATGCTGTATTCGTCCGGATCACTGGCCCGGTGTCGATGCCCCTGGCCGCCAATGCCTTGGAGACATGCAACTGGAAACGTAGGGGGTTGAGCAATGTGGCGACGCGGCGACCGGCAAAAGCGGAAAGCGGTATGACGTCAAGTTCAGCCAGCGGATCGTCCTCCCGCACGGCAGCAACATCAGGCGCCGAATAGAGCCTCAGGACATCCAGACCGGGCGTATCGAGCGGCAAGCTCGAAAACCCGATCTCGGCACGTCCGCTGCGCACTTCCTGCGCGACGATCGAGGGGAGAAACTGCCCGAGATGCGTCTCGTCTGGAAGCTCGACACCGTTGAGCTCGGCCATAGCCGTCGGGATCAAGCCAGTTCCGATCGCAGAGGTCGCAACGATTTGCAGAATCCGACCTTTGCCGGCGGCAATCATCTTGGCCCGCGCCGCTAGCTCGGTGAAGGACATCAGCAAGCGCCGCGCCTCCTCCTCGAAGGCCACACCCTCCTCGGACAACTGCACCCGCCGACCGACACGGTGCAGCAATTCGAAGCCGAGCTCCGCCTCGAGATCCTGAATGGTGCGTGTCACCGAAGGCTGGGAACACCCGAGCATCTCGGCAGCCTTGGTGATGCTGCCACTGGCAGCAACAGCAAGAAAGGCCTGTAGATCTCGTGTTTCCATTTACGCCTACATGCGCGTTGTGTATGGATAAGATCGTCTCATGCGGATTTGATATATGTCAAGGCGGAAATAATATGGCCGGAGACGCCTCGGTGATTCGCCGTACGGTCGGAATGATTCGCAAGCCCACAGAGCGTCGCCGGCCGTCTCGGCCGTGTGGCTCGAACGCGTTCCAGCTGAACCCCATGGATGACGATTTCATGGGTAGCCAGGCTCAAGGAAGCGATAGGTTTCGATCGAGTTGTGCCTGCCTGCTGGGCGTGCATGCAATGGCGGTCGCCGCGCTGCGATACATAAAGACTGGAACAGGAGAAATCCTATGAGGGTGAGTATTCTGGGGGCCGGCGCAATTGCTTACGGCCTTGCTGCCTACTTGGCGGAGGCGGGGCACGATCCAATGCTTTGGTCGCCGTCGGGAGAGCGCACCAAGGCACTGGCCACCGGCGAATCGCTAACGGCTACGGGCGCTATCGAGGCAACGGTGTCGGTGCGTATCGCCAAGGATTGTAAAGATGCCATTGCCAATGCGGACGTGGTGATGATCGCGCTGCCGGCTTACGGCCACAAGATGGTGATGGATGCTGCCACTCCTTATCTGAGCGAGGGTGTACCGGTCATCATCAGCTCGCATAGTTCTTTCGGGGCGCTGTATCTCTCCAAGCAACTGGCAAAGCGCAAGGTCAGCCTGCCGATCGTCGTCTGGGGCACAACGCTCGTGACCGGCCGCCAGCTCGGACCGACTGAAATCGATGTTGCAACCGTTCGCCAGAAACTGGATGTCGCGACGCTGCCTTTCAGTGCTCAGGACCAAGGGTTCGAGCTTTGCACGAGCTTGTTCGGCGATCGTTTCGTCAAGCGCGACGGCATGCTTGCTATCGCGCTCAGCAACCTCAATCCGCAGAACCATCTTGGGATCGCTCTTCTTAATCTCACACGCATGGAGAAGGGAGAACAGTGGAGCCAGGCCGGAAACGTCACCCCGGCTGTCGGCCGCTTTATCGAGGCTCTGGACGCGGAACGATTGGCGATCGCCGCCCGTTTTGGAATTGCCGTGCGCACAGTTGAAGAGCATTTTTCATTGTCGTTTCACGTCCCCATGGCCACCGTTTCGGAAATGAACCAGGAGATGGATCGCCAAGGCCGCGGCGGCTTCGGCCCGTCAACCATCGAAAGCCGCTATATCCTCGAGGACGTTCCGTTCGGGCTGCTGCCGACCGTTTTGTTGGGGAAGATCAGCGGAAATTCAGCGATTCTCCATGAATCTGGAATTGCCATATTCTCGGCGGCTTACGGTCGCGATCTTAAGGGAGATAATGATATTCTTCCCGCGCTGGGCTTCGAGGGAATGGCAAAAGCGGACCTCGAAAACCTTTGCCGTAAGGGATTTTAACAAGTTTCCACAGTGGACTGGGACATAGGCCAAGTGCCCGAAAAACCACCGGGGCTGGTTGCCGGCGAGCACGACATGCAGGTTCCTCGGCGAGCGCCGGGAGATGTCTCCAGGAACTCAGCACGAGATCAAATGGTCCCGCCCGGCGGTGTGAGTGGGTCTGTAGCAGGGTCCGTCATCGAAACCCAGTGCGGCATGGTTCCATCAGTTGCCAGATGCCTGAACATTGCATCAACTGCGCAGGCGCTTCGCGCCTCCATCAAGATACCGGCCATGCAGGCGCCGACAGTCCGGAACAACGAGTGTCGTAGCCCGTTCAGGATAAGTGGTTCGTCCACAATCAGCTACGCGAGATAGACATGTTCCGATTTCTAACGTGGGCAGGGACCATCTTGGGTCTGACGATGTCACCGGCGCAGGCCGCCAGTGATGCGGATCAGGCTGTCGAACAATTTCACCGTACCTGTCTGGCCGAGGGTCCCAATTTCGAGCGCATGATAGAGACCGCGCACGAACGCAGGTGGACACTTATTGCCGAAGCAGGCTTCGCCGAACTCGCGCCAATCGCTAATCCAACCTCATTGGAGGCATGGCTGGTGGCCGAAGCGGAGGAAGGATTGCCAGCAGGAACCATCATCGGCACCACCAAGGCAACGATGAGCGGCAAACCGGTGCAGACGTGTACGCTGGCATTTCCCGATATCGATCAAGAGGCATTTCGGAAGAGTTTCTTCACCCGTACGGATGCCGAGAAGATTGCCGAAGATCGCGATACGGAGGAGTTCTCGCGTCTCTACATCCTCGTTGCCGGCGGACGTAAGCAATTTGTCCGGCTGGTGGTCCTGCCTTCAACGCCACCAGGAAACCCGCGCGTCGTTGCCAGTTCGATCATGGCCGACTGACATGTCATTCCTCCCGCCCCCGTGCTCCTCTGGAGGGCGAACACTGCGAAATGTCGCGAGCAGCAGAAGGTCGTAGATAATTTTCAGCCCACCGGCGATGATCAGGGGCCAGCCAAAGCTGGAGACGGCAAGGAGAGCCCCTGCGAGGACCGGACTGGCGGCCGCCGCGAGGCTGCGGGGGACGGCGGTGATGCTCGCCGCGGCAGCCCGCTCTTCGGGCGTCACCACGGCCATGACGTACGATGTGCGGGTCGGCACGTCCATCTGCGACAGCGCGCTTCTAATCAGCAGAAGAGCGATAGCCGGAGCGACGCTCGGCATGAACGGGATGAGCACCAGACAGAGGCTCGACGGAAGGTGCGTAAACACCATCGTGTTTATGAGTCCGATCTGCTGGGAAATTCGCACAGCGACCAAATAGGACGCAGCCGAAAGGACACCCGTCCAGAAGAAGATTGCGCCGGTCGCGGCCAGCGACAGGCCGAACCGTTGAAAGAGCCAGAGGGCCAACAACGATTGGACGATGAAGCCGCCTGCGAAAGCGTCGAGGCTGAAGAGCGCTGCGAGTGACAGAACGATGGAGCGAGACCTGCGCAATGGCTGTGCCGACACTTTGCCTGCATCAGGCGCGTCACTCGGCAGCCGCCGATAGAGGAGCACCGCCGCCAACCCAAGTGAGGCATAAAATAGAAAAGCTGCCTGGAGGGCCTGCTTCATTTCCAGGCCGATGGCGTCGCGGAGAAAGTCGGGCGCTCCTGCGGCCAGCGCTCCGACGGCGCCGGCGAGAGAGCCGATGAGGCTGTAGCGCGCAAAGAGCGCCGTGCGGTCGCGGTCGGTGACGCTCTGCGCAAGCTGCGCATGTTCGAGCGGTAGAAACACGCTGACGTCCCCTGAAGATGGGTTCAGCGTGCCGACGAACGCGATGAGAAGCAGCGGCCAGAAGTCGTGAACGACAGCGAAGACCACCCCCGTTGCTATCATCAGGACAGCCGCTGCGGTCAGCAGCGCTCGACGGGAGAAGCGGTGCGCGACGATCCCAACAGCCAGGGTGAGGACGGCTGAGCCCGCGAGCGTCGCCGTCGACAGGGTTCCGATCTCGAAGGCGTCGAAGCCGAGCGTGGCCAGATAGGCGGGAAGCAGGATGCTGACCAGACCGTCACCGAACGCCCGCAGTCCCCTTGATATCAGCAGGTTCGCAGCAGTCGGCTCAGCACCGGCAGGAAGGAGCCTGAAGCGCCGCTTCGAAATAGCTTTGCGCAAACCGTGCGCGAGCCACTGTAACGTCAACAATGCCTCCTCACCACTGGTAAGCGGCGCTGGCTGCACGGGTTAGATCGCTCCCGTTGCCATCCCGTAGAGCAGCCCGAGGATCGAACAGCCGACGAGCACCGGGAGCATGCCGATCTTGAAGCGAAACACCGCTAGCAGCGCACCCAATGTCAGGACGAGGGACGGGACGTTGACGGAGCTGAATGCGGGCACATCGACCGTCATGCCGAACCCTTTGACCTCGCGCAGTGCTCCAAACAGAACGTGAAGCGCGAACCACACCGCCAGGTTCAGGATCACGCCCACCACGGCTGCCGTTATGGTTGCCAGCGCGGCGGACAAGGCCTTGTTGCTGCGCAACGTTTCCACGAACGGCGCACCGACAAATATCCAGAGGAAGCAAGGTGTGAAGGTGACCCAGGTGGTGAGCAGGCCGCCCAACGTTCCAGCGAGCAGCGGATTAAGCGATCCCGGCGCTCGATACGCGCCCATGAACCCGACGAACTGCGTCACCATGATCAAGGGGCCAGGCGTCGTCTCCGCCATGCCGAGGCCGTCCAGCATCTCGCCTGGCTTCAGCCAGCCATATGTATCGACAGCCTGCTGCGCCACGTAAGCGAGGACGGCGTAGGCGCCTCCGAAGGTCACGACCGCCATCTTCGAGAAAAAGACCGCGATATCGGCGAAGACATTGCCGGACCCGAACAGCACGAAAAGGCCGAGGACAGGTGCCAGCCATAGCACCAGAAACACACCTCCGATCTTCAACGACCAGCTGACCGGCGGGCGAGCATGGGCAGGAATGCCTTCGCCGAGCGCCGATTCCGCGTCGGCGACCTGCTTGCCGCCGACCTTGCCATGGCCGTTGCCCGCCATGAACGCTGCCAGCCCGGCCCGCCCGCCGACGTACCCGATCACTCCGGCCGTCAGGACAATGAGCGGGAACGGGAGATGGAACAGGAAGAGCCCGATAAAGGCGGCGGCGGCGAGGCCTGTCATGACCTTGTTCTTGAGCGCTCGCTTGCCGACCCGGATAACCGCCTCGAGCACGATGGCGAGGACAGCGGCCTTCAGGCCGAAGAAAAGCGCCTGCACCGCGCCGACATTGCCTAAAATCGCATAGATCCAGCTCAGCGCCATGATGGCGATGACGCCCGGCAGTACGAACAGCGTGCCGGCCACGAGCCCGCCTCGGGTTTTATGCAGGAGCCACCCGATGTAGACGGCGAGCTGCTGGGCCTCCGGTCCTGGCAGCAGCATGCAGTAGTTCAGCGCATGCAGGAACCGCGTCTCGCCGATCCAGCGCTTCTCCTCAACGAGGATGCGATGCATTACCGCGATCTGGCCGGCCGGGCCACCAAAACTCAACGCAGCGACTCGCGCCCAGACCCGCACTGCTTCGCGGAAGGGGATGCAATGCGAAGGTTCATCCCCCAGCGCATTCGGATGGACGGCATGGACGCTGGTCATTGGTTCCCCTCACCCGCGCTTCTGGCGGAAATACTGGTAGAGATTGTCGAAGACCGGGCCGCCCTGCGCGATCCGCTGCTCGTCGCCCTTATTCGTCATGGCGATGCCCGCGATTAGGCTGGCAATGCCCGTCGTCTCGTCGCGCCCGAACTTGCCGTCCTTGAGGTCGATATCATGGACGATCTCGGCGATGGCCTGCAGCGCCGGGTCGTCAAGCCCGGCCCGGGTGAGCAGCACCTCGAAGCTGCAGCGGTCGCCCTCATGGGTGACCTCACCGTCAAACATATCAAAGCGCAGCTCTCCCGGTTTTGCCGCATAGCTCTTGCCCGGGACAAAGCGGATGACGGCGTCTGGATCAATGAAGCGGCGGATTAGCCAGCTGCAGGCCATCCGGTCGACGTGCACGTCGCGGCGTGTCACCCAGATCCGGCCCTTGAGGTCAGTAATCGGCTCAGTCGCCTTTGACTCCTCGGTCATGGGCCGGTCCTCCACGAGATGCGTCTCGAGCTCGCCGAGCAAACCCTCGACCGCGAGGCGACCTGTGGCGCCGAAGAAGTCGATCGTGTCCACCTCGGCGAGCCGCTTGCGTATTCGGCCGAGCTGCGACCGTGTCTCCGCACGCTTTTCCGGCGTGGCGTTCGCGCCGATCTCGGCGGCGAGACCACGCGCTTCCTTGGCGATCTCCGCATAGTCGGCATCACGCGCCGCATCGAAGAGCGCTTGGACCTCGGCATCCGACAATCCGTCGACGAGACGCGCCTCGCACACCATCGCCTCGCCACCACCCGCGACGATCTCCTTCAGGAGCCACTCGAAATCCTCCTGCGTCTCGGCATTGGCCGGCAGTGCATAGACGGTGCTTTTTACCGCGACCGCGCCGATGCCTTGCAGCCGCCGCCAGATCTTCACCCGGAAATAGGCCGGCTTGCTCGGCAGCCGATGGATAAGGAGCAGCCAGCGCTGTTCCGTCGTTTCCCCCTCACTCATAAGTGAACCGTATCACGTGCACAAATAAATGCAACACTTGTATCATTTCACATTCGGGCGTAGCGTTGACCTCCTTATGGCAGTGGGCCGCCTGGGCTTGTTGCCAAATCAAGGGAGACAAGGCCGTGAAATGGGTTACCCGCGAACGTCCGGTCATCGACCGCATTGCCTGCCCCTGGCTGATCGCCCGCTTCATCGACAAGGAGTCCGAATTCCTGTTCGTGCCACCCGATCAGGTGATCCGGGTTGCACAGGAGACGGGCGCTACGCCGTATGACGTGCCCGGCGTCGAATTCACGCATGTCGGCGACGGCTGCAGTGTCGACACCTTCGTCTCGAAATACGGCCTCGAGCGCACCCGGCGATCGTGACCATTGCCGCGATCGTGCGCGGTGCCGACACCGACCGGCATGACCTGACGCCGCAATCGGCCGGGTTGCTGGCGATCTCCATGGGTCTGCGGGACCTGACGCCCGACGACCATGAGGTGCTGAACCACGGCTTCGTCATCTATGACGCGCTCTACGCGTGGGCTTCGGGCCGCAAAGCGGAAACGCACAGCTGGCCTCCCGCCACGAAGCCAGCAGCCGCATGACGAATTGGGCAATGGGGGCAGATCACAAGGAGAAACCCCATGCATGCAAAACTCGTGACCGGAGCAATGCTGATCGCGATGTCGGCGCTGCTCCAACCGGCATCGGCGGCACCCGATTGGCAAACAATCGCAAAGGCGCTCGGCAAATCCGGAGCAGAGACGCCTGATGGCGTCTATCGAGTGGGCTTGCCACGAACGGACCTGAAGGTGTCGCTCGACGGCGTGGCCCTGAAACCCGGCTTTGCGCTCGGAGGCTGGGTCGCGTTCGAACCCATGGGAAATCAGACTATGGTCATGGGCGACATCGTTCTGACGCAGGACGAGGTGAACCCGGTCATGAAGAAGTTGGAAGAAGGCGGGATCGAGATCACCGCGGTGCACAACCACCTGCTGCGCGCGGAGCCGATGACGCTCTACATGCACGTGTTCGGCCAGGGCGACCCGGTTACGCTCGCCACAGCGCTTCATGCCGGATTGGCGCTGAGCAAAACACCGATGGGAGGCGGCGCCCAGCCGCAAGCCGCTCCGCAGATCGACTTCGACGCAGCCGGTGTCGACCAAACCATCGGTTATAAGGGCAAAGCCAATGGCGCGATCTACCAGTTCACGATCCCGCGCGCTAAGCCGGTCGAGGAAAATGGAATGGAAGTGCCGGCGGCCATGGGCTCGGCAATAGCGATCAACTTCCAATCGACAGGTGGCGGCAAGGCGGCGATCACGGGAGATTTTGTGCTGACCGCAAAGGAGGTCAATCCGGTTATCAAAGCCATGCAGGACAACGGCATCGAGATCACCGCACTGCATAGCCACATGCTCGATGAGCAGCCGCGGCTCTTCTTCATGCATTTCTGGGCGAACGACGATGTGCAGAAGCTGGCGAAAGGCCTGCGCGCAGCCCTCGACAAGGTCGCCGTCAAGAAGAGCTAGATTGGTGGCCCGTCCAACGGCGGAGTTCGGCCGGCTCGGAGCGATCGCCGGCCTTCTTCCCGCCGCCTCGGGAATTGTTCTCTGGCAGGGCGTCTTTCTGCCACCAGCATTCCGCCGGAGATCGCCTTTCCACCGCACACGAGACTCAAAAGGCGGGCCGGGTTTTTGCGAACCGATGCGTTCGGAACGATCGGAGGCCCGCTTCGTTCTGATCCGATGGACTGGATTAGACTAGGCCTCCTGGCGTTGGCGGGGTTCCTCACCTGGACGCTGAACACCCTCTCGGCCGGAGGCGGAGGTCTATTGCTGATCCCCGCCGTGACTTTCATCACAGGGAGCGCGGCGGTTGCGCCGGTCATCACCTTGACCGAGCTCATCGGCAATCCCATCCGCGCCCTGGCCTTCCGGCGCGACATCGATTGGAGCCTCGTCCGTTGGTACCTGCCCGGCGCCATCGCCGGTGCCGCTGCGGGCTCCTGGCTCTTCGCCAACAGTCGGGCGGAATGGCTCCAGATACTCATAGGGATCTATCTGATCAGTGCAGTCTGGGAATTTCGCGGCGGGGCGCGCGAGCGGAGCTACCGAGCCCGCCGCTGGTGGTTCCTCCCGGCCGGCCTGATCGTCGCGCTGTTGTCGGCGCTGATGGGCACGGTGGGACCCGTCTTGAATTCGCTCTATCTGAACTACGGTTCGGAGAAGGAGACGTTGGTCGCCACGAAATCGGTGAACTCGTTTGTGACCGATGTCGTCAAGATCGCGGTATTCACCGGACTTGGCGCGCTCGGGGGTCAGGCGGCCATGTACGGCGCAGCCGCGGGTTTGGGCGCTGCGCTTGCCAATCTGCTGGCCAAGCGCTGGCTCGAGCGCCTGAGTGGACGACAGTTCCGCGGCCTTGTGGTCGCGCTCATGGCTGTCAGTGGAGCGCTGATGGTCTGGAACCAGCACAGCTTTGTTGTGCAGGCCTGGCGCGCGGCCACAGGAATGTCTTAACAATGTCGACGTTGGCTGAAGCCCTTCGCGCGCTGTGCCTTAGCTTGGTTGGCCGGTCCCGCGACGCGCAGCAGCTGGCGAAAGGACTGCGCGCGGCCCCTTGACAAGGTCGCCGTCAAGAAAGGCTAGATGTTTGATCCCGGGCTTTGATGGTTCATCATTGTCGTCCGAATCAAAGGATGCACTATGGGCCAGGTTCTGCATGGGAGCGCCACAACGACAGAGGCGATCCGTCGAGCGATACAACATAGTCAAGCGAGCCTGAGGTCGCTTTCGAAGCGCTATGGCGTCAACCCCAAGACGGTAGCGAAGTGGAAGAAGCGGAGTTCGACCGCCGATCTGCCCACCGGCCCCAGGGAGCCGAGATCGACGGTTCTGTCTGTCGAGGAAGAGGCCGTTATTGTGGCCTTCCGCCGCTACACGCTGCTGCCGCTCGACGATTGCCTCTACGCGTTGCAGCCGTCGATCCCGCATCTGACGCGCTCTTCATTGCACCGCTGTCTGCAGCGCCACGGCATCGGCCGATTGCCGGATGTCGAGGGCGACAGGCCGGCGAAGAAGAAGTTCAAGGCCTATCCGATCGGCTTCTTCCACATTGATATCGCGGAGGTTCGAACCGAACAGGGCAAGCTACACATGTTCGTCGCCATCGACCGACCTCGAAGTTCGCCTTCGTCGAACTGCACGAGAAGGCTCCGACAGCCATTTCCAAAGAGTTTCTGCTACGCCTGATCGCGGCCGTCCCCTACAGGATCCATACCGTTCTCACCGACAACGGCATCCAGTTCACCACGCCAGGCGCTGGCGGTTCGGCCGTTCCGCTGATCAAGGAGGCAATCGCAAATGGCGAGATATTCCGGGCTCATGCCTTCGAATACGCCTGTGCCAAGAACGATATCGAACATCGAACCACAAAGCCAAAGCACCCCTGGACCAACGGTCAGGTCGAGAGAATGAACCGGACCATCAAGGACGCAACCGTCAAGCGCTTCCATTACGACGATCACGACCAACTGCGTCGGCATCTTGCCGACTTCGTCGCGGCCTACAATTTCGGCCGCAGGCTGAAGACCCTCAAGGGCTTCACGCCCTACGAGTTCATCTGCAAGGCATGGGCTTCCCAGCCCGAGCGCTTCACTCTCAATCCGCTCCAGCAAATGCCGGGACTAAACATCTAGGCTTCCCGACCGCCTGTATCAGACGTGGCTCTTGGGCTGGCTCCTTCGAACCAGTCAGGGCCTAACCCGCTCAGGTTGGAGAAGCTTCGCGAGGTCAGATGACGCTCAGCGTCACGGCGGCAAGAACAAGATAACGGCCGACCTTGGCGGCAGTGACCAGCAAAAAAAGCTCGCGCAGGACACCGGCAATGACGGTCAGCCTCGCGAAACGCGTTGGGGGCAGAAACGCCATCTTTTCAGATAACCGGGCGGCGGCCGCTATCGGCCAGATGACAGGCTGCAACGCCGCCATGCGGCACCGATCGCAGCATCGGTTCCTCGACCCGGCAGACATCGATCGCCACCGGACAGCGCGTGTTGAACCGGCACCCCGGAGGCGGCGCGCTGGGACTTGGCGGATCGCCGGCGAGAATGATCCGGCGGCGCCCGGCTTCGATGCGAGGATCGGGAGAAGGAACAGCCGACAGCAGCGCTTGGCTGTAGGGATGGGCCGGCTCGCGAAATAATGGCCGGGTCACGCCAGCTTCCGAGATGCGGCCGAGATACATCACCGTCACGTCCGAGCAGACCTCGCGCACGATCGCCAGATCATGCGCGACAATGACAATGGTCAGACCAAGCTGCTTCTGCAGCGACGTGAACAGGTTAACGATCTGCGCCCGGATCGAAACGTCGAGCGCGCTGAGCGGTTCGTCGCAGACCAGTATGGACGGCTTCAGCGCAAGCGCGCGCGCAATCGAAACGCGCTGCCGCTGGCCACCCGAGAGCGACCTTGGCAAACGGTCGAGCACCGTCTCAGGCAGCGCAACCAGATCCAGAAGCTCGGCGATGCGGCGCCGGCGCTCGACTGATGAACCGAAGCGATGGATCTGCAGCGGCTCCTCCAGTGTCTGGTAGACGGACTGGCGGCGGCTCATCGACCCCAACGGGTCCTGGAAGACGAACTGGACTTCGCGGCTGAACGACTTCCTGTCCGATTTCAGCCATTCGGCGCGATTCCTTCCTCCAATCAGCACGGTGCCTTCGCTCTCCTTCTGCAAACCGACGATGGTACGGGCCAGCGTGGTCTTGCCGCAGCCGGACTCGCCGACGATGCCGTGGAACGCGCCACGCGCGACCGTCAGGTCTATGCCATCGACCGCCCGCACCGCGCCGGCACCCGAACGGTTGGCGAAATGCACCTTCAATCCCCTGACCTCGATCGCCGCGGCATCAGACATGGACGGCGATCCCCTCTCGTTTCAGCACGACCGGGCAAGCCACACGGTGCGGGCTCGTCGACGCGGATATCGTCTGCAGCGGCGGCCGGTGCTGCCGGCAACCGGCTTCGACCAGTTCGCAGCGCTCGGCAAACCGGCAACCCGGTTCCAGCCTGATCTGGTTTGGCGGCAGGCCAGGTATCTCGCGGGTCGCCGCGCGTTCGTCGGCGCGAAAATCCGGCACCGATGCGAGCAGCCCGCGCGTATAGGGATGGACTGGCCGGGTCAGCACATCCATCGCCGTCCCCTCCTCCGCCACCTGGCCGGCGTAAAGCACGATGACGCGATCGGCGACGGAAGCGACCACGCCGATATCGTGCGTGATCAGCACGACCGCGATGCCATCCTCGCGCTGGATCTGACGGATGAGCTCCAGGATTTGCGCCTGGACCGTGGCGTCCAGCGCCGTGGTCGGCTCGTCTGCGATCAGCACGCGCGGCCGGGCCGCCAGCGCCAGCGCGATCATCGCGCGTTGCAGCATGCCGCCCGACATTTCGTGAGGATAGCGGTTGTAGCGATCCTCGGGGTCCGGAATGCCGGAGCGTGCCAGAAGCGAGACCGCTTCCTTGCGCGCGGCCTCATGCGACAGGCCGGCGAAGCGGCGCGCCTGGCGGGCCAGCTGCGGGCCGATTTTCAGCATCGGGTTCAACGCGCTCATCGGGTCCTGGAAAATCACGCCGAAATAGCGCCCGCGCAGGTCCGACAATTGCCGTGAACCGATGCTGAGCAGTTCGCTTCCGTCGGCTCGCGCCGATCCCTTCATGTCCACGGTCACGCCCTCGGGCAGCAGGCCGAGCGGACCGAGCGTCATTACGGTCTTTCCCGAACCGCTTTCGCCGACGACCGCGACCGTTTCTCCGGGACGGACGTTGAACGACACCCCGTCCACCGCCCGCACAGAAACGGTGGTGGCGTAGAGGTCGATGACCAAATCTTCGATCGAATAGATTGGCTGAGCGTCGCTCATGCTGAAGTCGTTCCCGTTTCGACGGCGTTACGCTCGGCTTCTTCGCGAGCGCGCGCCCTTCGGCGTCTGCGCAACGTCGCGCCGCGAACCGGCCGCGGCACCTTTTGCAATGCGAAGGCTTCGCCCAGAAGGTTAAAGCTGACCACGACCAGCGTCAGCGCCAGACCGGGCAGCACGACGAGGCGCGGCACCTCCTCGATGTAGCTCATGCCGTCGACCAGCATCTGGCCCCATTCCGGTGTCGGCGGTGCGACGCCAAGTCCGAGAAAGCTGAGCGTGGCGATGGCCAGCACAAGAGCGCCGGCGTCGGCGCTTGCATAGACCACGACGAGGGCAAGCACATGCGGCAGGATATGGCGAACAAAAATCCACAGATGGCCGGCGCCCATCACGCGGGCCGCCTCGATATAGGGCTGCTGCAGCTCGGCGGTGACGACGGCGCGGCTCATGCGGGCATAGTTCGCCCACCACGCCAGGGTGAGCGCCGTTATCATCGACCAGTAGCCGGTGCCCAGAATGCCGATCAACGCCAGCGCGATCACCAGGCTCGGAAGTGCCAGCGCAATATCGATGATGCTGATAAGGACGAGCTCGACACGGCCGCCGACATAGCCGGCGAAGGAGCCGATCGTGACCCCGATCGCCAACGCGGCGACAAGCACGATCACCATCGCCACCAGGGAAATGCGGGCGCCACCGACGATGCGGCTGAAGACGTCTCGGCCGAGATAGTCGGTGCCGAGCCAGTGGTTCCAGCTCATGCCCTCCAGTGTCGCCGAATAGTCCTGCGCACTTGGATCGTAAGGCATGATAGCAGGAGCGAAGATGCCGATCAGCACAACGCCGATTACGGGGAGCAGCACCAGCCACGGCCAGTCCTTGATGTCCCTGATAGCGGAAATGTTCATCGCCTCATGCTCCCCGCGCCCGGCGCATTCGCGGATCCGCGACGATGCAAATCATGTCGACGATGAAATTGACCATGACGAAGAAGACGACAAACAGCAGCAGCACCGACTGCATGCCGATGAAGTCGCGGAAGCGTATCGCCTCGATGAAAAAGGCACCGACGCCGCGCAATGCAAATACCGTCTCGACGACGATCGACCCGATGATCATCAGCGTGAATTGCGCCCCGAATGTCGTCAGGAACGGAATGGCGATGTTGGGCAGCGCCTCGCGCAGCAGCACCTGCGTTCTGGTAAAGCCTTTTGCGAAGCCCGTTGTCGCAAACGGCCGCGACATCGCTTCCTGGAGGTTGACCCTAACGACGCGGCTGAGAACGGAGGCCGGGAACAGCGCGATCGTCACCCACGGCAGAAGCCATGAGGTGAAGCCGCTGGTGCCGAAGGTGGGCACCCAGCCGAGCATCACCGAAAACGCGATGACCAGCAGCGCCGCCACGAAGAAGTTCGGGGTCGACGCGCCGATCAGCGAAAATGCATGCAGGAACCTGTCCATCATGCCGCCGTTGCTGACGGCGCCGGCAATGCCGAGCGTGATCGAGAAAATGAAGGCGAGAACGCCGCCGCCGGCAAGCAGAGCCGCCGTCATCGGGATGCGGGCGGCAAACTCCGACGAGATCGGCTTTCCCGTTCGCAGTGAGATGCCGAAATCCCCGGCCAGCGCGCCGGAAAGCCAGCGTCCGTAGCGGATCGGCAACGGGTCGTAGAGACCGAGCTCGTTGCCGATCTTGGCGATCATTTGCGCGTCAGCACCAGGACCTGCCGCACGCTCGGCAATGAGCGCCGCAACATTGCCCGGAGCCGCCGCAACCAGGGCGAATGTCAGCGCGGATGCCGCCAGGATCAAAAGGCAGGCAAGCAGCATCCGTCGCAGGATCGTGCGTTTCATCGTCAGGCCTCACTCGGGCTCGAAGTCTTCAGGCCTTCAGCGTGATCGCCTTGAACGGCAAGTCGTAGTCAGTCGCCGGAAGCGAGAAGTTCTCTGCGCGCGGATTGTGAGCCCACAGCCGCTGGCTGACGACAAGCGGACAGATGGCGGTGTTGTCGTGCAGCCAATCGTAGAGAGCCTGCATCTTCAGGTCGCGTTCGGCGCCGCTCGCCTCGAGCGCAGCCTTGACTACGCCGTCGAGCGCGTCCGAGACATAGATCTTGCCGTCAGGCCCGCTGTCCGCCGTCGAGACGAAGGCATTGCCAAGGGTCCCGTCAGGGTCATAGGGAGCGCCATAGGTGGTGAAGAAAGCGAGATCATAGTCGAAGGCCGGACGCCGTTCATGCATGGTGGCATTGTCCACCGAGGAGACTTGGACCTGGAAACCGACCTCGGACAATTGACCCTGGATCATTTCGGCGATTCGCCGCGATCCCGGCAGGGACTCTTCGGAAACCAGAAAGTCGATGGTCAGAGGAGAGCCAGCCTTGGTCCAGGCGCCGCCGCTCTCTGCCCAGCCCCCGTCGGCAAGTATCTTCTTGGCCGCCGCCACGTCACGCACCGGCACGTCATGCCGCTTGCCCGACGACGGCACATTCGCCGGGAACAGATCGGCGGCCGGGTCGGCAAAGCCCTCGAACAGGACCTTGGCGATCGCCGCCCGGTCGACCGATGCATAGACGGCATCGCGAACGGCCTTGTCGGCGATGATCTTCGACGTCGGCGAATAGCCGAGCAGCATCGTCGCGGTGCCCGGCTCGGCAACAACCTTCATGCCGTCGCTTTCCAGCGCACGGGCGCGGCGCGGCGATAGCGTCGCCACCCAGTCGCCACCGATGACATCGAGGTCGCCTGAGCGGAGGCCGTTGGCACGAGCGAGTTCATCGGGAACCACCTTCAGTTCCATGCGGCTGAAAAGCGGCTTCTCGCCCCAGTATTTGTCGTTGCGAACGAGGCTGGTGCCGCTCGAATCGTATTTTTCGACGATCCATGGACCGGTTCCGATCGGCGCCGTCTGCTTGCCATCCTTGTCGACTGCCTTGGGCGACAGGAAACGAACTGGGCGGACGATGGTGAGTTCGAGGAGTGCGGCCGGCACCGGTCGCTTCAGCTTGACCGTCAGCTTGTTTGGTCCGTCCGTGACGATGCTGTCGTACGCATCGGAGACGCCAATCCAGGAGAAGTCGCTCACCCCCATCCATCGCTTGAGGTTCCATTCGGCTGCAGTGGAATCGAACGGCGTGCCGTCGCTGAAGGTCACGCCTTCACGCAGATCGAAAGCGATCGAAAGCTGATCGTCGGCAATGGTCCATTTGGTGGCAAGTCCCGGCTCAAGCGCGCCGTTCTGGCCGTAGTGGATCAGCGCATCGAAGACGATGGTGTAGGTGCTCAGCGTTGAAACATTCTGCAGCAGGTCGAGATCGCCGGTCTCCGCGGCGATGGCAATCTTCAGCGTGTCGTTGGTTTCGGAAAAGGCGGTGCGTGGCAGCGCAGCGGCGAAGGCAAGGCCGGCGGTGGAAACAAGGAAATTGCGGCGGTCAAGAGTGATCATTTCAGTTCCCCATTTCTGATTGATTGGTAGCGATTGTACACATGCATTCCCATTTGTATAGACATATTCGGCGCCAATCCAAGTTGGCGCGCAGCGCTGCGTTTGGCAAAGGAAAGCGCCGTCTCGCGTGATGTCGCCATGCCGGCGCGGGTCTCGACAGGCGCTAAATCCAGCTCAGCGTCATCGCCGCCAGCGCAAGGTAGCGGCCGACCTTCGCGATCGTGACGATCGCAAGGAAGCTCCAGAATGGCTCCCGCAGCGCTCCCGCCACAACCGTCAGCGGATCGCCAACGAGAGGAAGCCAGCTCAACAGCAGCGACCATCGTCCATAGCGCTGATACCATCGCGTCGCGCGCGTCAGCGCAGAGGGCCGCACCGGGAACCATTTGCGATTGCGAAAGCGATCGACGCCCCAGCCGAGCCACCAGTTGACGATCGAGCCGAGCACATTGCCTGCGCTTGCGGAGGCGATGAGCAGAGCCGGAGCATAGCTTTCTGTCAGGAGCAGCCCCGCAAGGGCTGCTTCCGATTGCATCGGCAGGATGGTCGCCGCCGCGAACGCGGTCAGGAAAAGACCGCCATAGATGGCGAGCTCGCCAGGCATTTCGAGCTCTCAGCTTGCCTTGGGCCATTTCGGGTGCCGATCGTCGACGACGTAGCCATGCGAATGCTCATAGCCCGCTTCCGACCATACTGCGTCCCCGATATGACGGTCGTCCTCAGGCAGGTCGACATGCGTATGCACAAGCACGTCGGGATCGTGTTTCGGCCATAGCCAGATCGCGGCAAGCAGGGCAGCGGCGCCTATAACGCCGAGCAGAACGAAGGTGAAGGGCAATCCCATCGCGGCACCGACGCGGCCGGCAATGGGATAGGTCATCAGCCAGCAGGCATGCGAAAGCGCGAATTGGGCAGCAAACAGAGCGGGCCGGTCGACGGCATCGGCAGAACGTCTGATCAATCGGCCCGAAGGCGTCTGCGCCAGCGAATAGCCGAGCCCCAGCACGAACCAGAGCGGCAGCAGCAGATAATAGCTGCCGGCGAGCGGTCCCACCAGCACGCCCGCGACCAGGATCGCGGCGCCCGAGAGCATCGCAACCCGGTCCGGGACGTTCTCCAGCAGCCGCGGCAGGGCAAGGGCTGCAATCATCGATCCGCCGCCGAACGCTGCGAGCGCCAGCGCCGTGTCGCTTTGCGAGAGGCCGAACTGCGCCTGCACCAGGACGACCGTGTTGACGATCACCATCGCGCTTGCCGCCGCGACGGCAACGTTAAGGGCCAGCAGCCCGCGCAATCGCGGCGTCGCCAGATAGATGCGGATTCCGCGCGTGGTACGATCGTAAACGCCGCGCGGCTGCGACGGTTTAGGGCTCGGCAGGACCACCGACACCACCAGCGCCGCCGAGGCGAGAAAGCCGATAACCGTACCGGCGAACAGGCTGTGGAAGCTGATGACGGAAAGCAGCGCCGCCGCCAGCATGGGACTGACGACGCTTTCCAGGTCATAGGCCAGTCGCGACAGCGACAGGGCCCGCGTGTAGTCCTTCTCCTCGGGCAGCACGTCAGGGATCGAGGCCTGGAAGGCCGGAGTGAAGCCTGCCGACGCCGACTGCAGGACGAAGATGAGAACATATACCTGCCAGACTTCGGTAACGAAGGGCAGGAACACCGCGACCGCAGCCCGGATGAGGTCGAGCGAAACCAGCATGGTGCGGCGCGGCAGGCGCTCGGCGAACGCAGCGGCGACAGGCGCCACGCCGACATAGGCGATCATCTTGATAGCGAGCGCCGTGCCGAGCACCGCGCCGGCATCGGCGCCGGCAAGATCATAGGCCAGCAGCCCGAGTGCTACGGTGGCAAGGCCAGTGCCGATCAGGGCGATGACCTGGGCCAGGAAGAGATGACGGTAGGTGCGATTGGCCAGGACCTGAAGCATATTTTGCGTTCTTGCAGCGGATTGGGGTTCGTCGAGCCAGGAACGTAGCGCAAACAGCCCGCCTGTCTCAGTGGTGGTGACCTTCGGGTTCGACCATCTTGAACGGCAGCACCTGCTCGCGACCCTTCGCGGCCAGGATCAACCTCGCCTGGAACTCATGCGGCTCGGCAGGGGCGACGGTGCTCTCAAGCCGATGATGGTTGTCAGCGGCGGGCTCGAGGCGAAGCGTCTCTGGCCCTTCGGGTCGGTCGATAATCACCGTCGCTGTCAAATCATCGGCGTGGCGATCGATGGTCAGCCGCATCCGCTCGCCAGCCGGTGTATCGACGATTTCCAATGTCCCTGCAGCCAGATCGCAGACTACCTTGAACGGCTCCGGTGCATGATGATGAGCATGAGAGGTTTCCCCCCGCTTGGCGGTCGAACCGGCTGAGCTTTCGAGGCGGACAGTCGCCTCCGCCAACGCCGGCAAGTGGGCGAACAGTTCCTCCTTAAGGGCTTCGCTGACGCCCAGTACGTCTTTGGCCGTCGCCGCATCCGGAACACTGATGGCCACGTCGGCATGTAGGCGATGGCCGATCCAGCGCGCCTGCACACTTCCAACGCGCTCGATGCCGGACACATGTTCGGCGGCATGATGGATTTCATCGATGATGCCGGGCTCCACACCATCGAGCATGCGCGTCAACACGGCTTTCGACGACTGCCAGACGATGGCGAAGATCGCCGCGGTGATCAGCAGTCCGATGATCGGATCGGCAAGCGGAAAGCCCAGCCACACGCCGATAGCGCCAAGGACGACTGCCAGGCTGGTGAAGCCGTCGGTGCGGGCATGGTAGCCGTCCGCGATCAGCGCCGCGCTGTTGATCTCTCGGCCGACGCGGATGCGAAATACGGCCACCGCTTCATTGCCGATGAAGCCTATGAGGCCGGCGATGGCGACCCAGCCAAGAAATGCGATGGGACGCGGATTGATCAGCCTGTCGATCGCTTCATAGCCTGCGACGATGGCGCTGAAAAGAATGATGAGAACGATGACGATCCCGGCCAGATCCTCGACGCGGCCCAGGCCGTAGGTGAACGCCTTGCTCGGTTTGCGGCGGACCAGCATGAAGGCGATCCACAGCGGGACGGCGGTGACCGCGTCCCCGATATTGTGGATGGTGTCGGCCAGCAGCGCCACGCTGCCGGAGAGGAACACGACCACAAGCTGGAGCGCTGCCGTGACGGCCAGAACGACGAATGACCATTTGATTGCCCAGATGCCGCGCGTCGTCGTGGCGATCGTCGGATCGATGACGCCGTGGGTGTGGCCATGGCCGCCATCACCATCACCATGATCATGTCCATGGCCGCCGAAGCCCTGCGTCATCGGACCGAAGCCGAACCAGTCGCGTATCTTATCCATTATGGTGTTCTCTCACAGGTACTTGGTGATATCCTTGAACTCGTCGATCGAGCGGCGCTGCTCGCGCGCCAGCGGCCCGACGACGTCTTCAAGGCAATGGTTGAGATGATCCTGGATCAGGGTCTTCTTGGCTTGCGCGATGGCCCGCTCGACAGCATGGAGCTGCTGGGCAAGATCGAGGCAGGGCCGGCCCGCTTCGATCATTTCGATCACGCCCTTCAGATGTCCGCCAGCCCGCTTCAGGCGCTTGATGATATCGGGATGGGTTTCGTGGGTATGAGGCTGCTCGCTCATCTCTTGATACTATCCTCTTGGAGGGGATACAACAAGCCTCAAAGAGGCCTCGATTCCGGTGCAGTCAACAACCATTCGTTAGGATTTTGGAGAATAATCGCCGTTCATGCCGAATCGGATCCACAGCACGGTTTTTTGTCTGGTCATCGCTTTAGCGATGATGTTCGGCGTGCTGCGTCCTTTCGGCTATTCGACCTCACACGATCCGATCGCGATTGCCACCGCGGTTGAACGTCACGGCGGAGCCGCCGCACAGATCGAAGATCATGGCCACGCACACGATGATGGCGTTTCGGACGAGCAGAGCTTTGGACATTTTCACGGGCACAATGCGGCAGACCACTCGCACGAGACGGCGAGTACGCCCTCCGACTTCGCACCGACCGTTCCGCAGCTCGAACGGGGCTGGCTGAATTATCCGCTGACTTTCGTCGATCCGGACACGACATTCCGGCTCGAGCGACCGCCGAGACCATTCCTCGCCGCATGATCGCGGCCGCTCGCGCGGCCACCCTCAACGACGAAGATTGGAAATTCTATGCAACGACCCTTCGACCGGGGCCGGCCACGCGCGCGCCACGCGCGTCGGCGACCCGCCCTGCCCCTGCTTATCGCTCTCCTGACGCTGCCGCTCCTGGGCGGGGCTGCCTTCGCCCACGCCGTGGCCGAGGGCGACGAGGGCTATATCCAGGAAATCTCGGGCATTAACGTGCTGCCCTTCATCTATCTCGGCGCCAAGCACATGGTGACCGGATACGACCACATCCTGTTCCTGTTCGGGGTAATCTTTTTCCTCTACCGGATGAAGCATATCGGCATCTATGTCAGCCTGTTCGCGCTCGGCCACTCCACGACCATGCTGCTTGGCGTCTATTTCAACGTCGGCATCAACAGCTACATAATCGACGCCATCATCGGGCTGTCCGTGGTCTACAAGTCGCTCGACAATATGGGCGCTTTCCAGAGATGGCTCGGCTTCCAGCCGAACACCAAGATCACGACGCTGGTCTTCGGCTTCTTCCATGGTTTCGGCCTGTCGACGAAGATCATCGAATACAACATCTCGCCGGACGGCCTGGTGGCCAACCTTTTGGCCTTCAATGTCGGCGTCGAGATCGGGCAGCTCTTGGCTCTTAGCGCCATGCTGATCGTGATGGGCTACTGGCGCCGGACACGAAGTTTCTGGCGCCACGCCTATACCGCAAACGTCATCATGATGACGGCTGGTTTCCTGCTGATCGGATATCAGCTCACCGGCCTGTTCGTCGCCGCATAAGGAACCGAATCATGTACAACACCGACCTTCCCAGCCGCGCCGATTTGCCGACGTCAGCGCAGCTGAAGCGCTCCACCTTCATTGCCGCGCTGACGGCTTTCGCATTGGTCATCACGGTCGTCATGCCGTCCGAGTATGCGATCGACCCGACCGGAGCAGGCAGATTGCTCGGCCTCACCAGAATGGGCGAAATCAAGACACAGCTGGCAGCCGAGGCGGCAGCCGACGAAATGGCCAGCGCGAAGGCACCAACCGAGCGGATGACGCAAATGGTCCCTCCGGCCGAGTTGATGGCGCGCATGGACCGAATCGAAAACCTCCTCGTCGCCCTGACCGCCGAACGGCCTGCTTTGCAGCCGTCGCCAACTGGGGAGGCCGTATCCCAAGACAATGTGACAGTTGGAGAGATCGCTCCTGCCGAGGCTCCGGCCATTGCTATAACGCCTGCCGCCGAAGCAACCTCGGAAGCCCCGATCCAGCCAGATGGAAGGCAAGACGAGCTATCCTTCACGTTGGCGCCAGGCCAGGGTGCCGAAGTCAAGCTCGTGATGCGGCAGGGGGCCAAGGCAAACTTTTCCTGGACAGCTGACGGCGGCGTGGTGAACTTCGAGACGCACGGCGATGGCGGCGGTCAGTCCGTCAGCTATGAAAAGGGTCGCAGCGTTCCAGCTGACGAAGGTGCCATTGAAGCCGCCTTCGATGGAAATCATGGTTGGTTCTGGCGCAACCGCGGTGGCAGCGACGTGACCCTGACGATCCAGGCTGAAGGCGACTACATCGACATCAAGCGTATGATCTAGGTAAGCGCTATTTTCGCTGCACGTTGACGCGAGCGCTTTCGACGGATGGCCTTCGAATCGGGAACGGTATCTGGTCTGATCAGGCTGCTGTTGCTTTGGCGAAGTTGAAGGGCAGCAGATCCTCGATGGCTGCGTTCTCGGGGCGCTGAGGTAGTTCAGTGAGGACGTGGCGCAGCCACGCTAACGGCTCGACGCCACAGGCGCGGCAGGTCAACATCAGGCTGTAGATGACGGCGCTGGCCCTGGCTCCGTCGACGGTATCGCTGAACAGCCAACTTTTCCGGCCAGTGGCAAAGATTCTGATGTCACGCTCGAGAAGATTGTTGTCGATCGGCATGCTGGCGTCCTCGGTGTAACGAGTCAGATATCCCCATTGGTTCAGGGTGTAGGAGACGGCGTCGCCGAGCTTGCTGTCCGGCAAGACTTTTGGGGCGATGTCGTCGAGCCATGCCTTGAGAGCATGGAGGATCGGGACACTATGTTGCTGGCGGAAGTGGCGAATGCAGTGATCTCGCGTTTCGCCGTCATCGGGGATTTCGTTCCGCGCCTGCCTTTCAACCCGATAGAGCTGTTCAAAGAACCGGAGCGCCTGTTCCGGCGGGCCGCCGCCTTTCTTCCTCGCCTTTAGGGCATCGACGAAGCGCCGCCTGGAATGGGCCATGCAGCCAAGATGCGTTGCCCCTTCCAGCGTGCGCCAGGCGGAATAACCGTCACTCATCACGATGCCGCGGTAATCGCCCAAGAAGGTCTGCGGGTGTATCTGGCCGCGACCCGGCTGATAATCGAGCAGCACGATCGGCTCGTCACTGTCGTGGCCGCTCCGGTATGCCCACATGTACGAGGTGCTGGTGGCCTCTCTGTCCATTTCCTTCAGCACCTGGACCGTGGTCTCGTCGCCATGGATGAGGGGCTGCGATCTGAGCCGCAGCTTCAGCACGTCATAGATGCGGGCGAGATGCTTTTCGCTCGAGCCGATCACCCAGTGACCCAGAGCGCCACGGCTGACAGGAACGCCCGCGCGCTCGAAGGCCTGCGCCAGGCGGTAGAGCGGTGTGCCGTCGACGTATTTGTGAACGAGCGCGAAGGCCAGCGTCGAAGCCGTGGCGATGCTGCCAGGCAAGGGTTGCGCGGGCATCGGCGCGGTCACGACCGGCGTGTTGATGCCGGTACGGTCGCAATGACGGCAAGCATATTTGAACCGCACATTCTGCAGGACCTTCGCCTTCACCTCGATATGAAGTTGCTCGGTAACGGCCTCGCCCATGCGATGCATCTGGTGACGGCAGCAAGGACAAGCCTTCTGATCGTCGGGAAGGTCATACTCGACGCGCTCGCGCGGCAGGTTTTCCGGCAAGGCCTTGCGGCCGCGCTTCTTTCCCGTCGCCCCTTCGCTCGCCGGCAAGCCCGTGTCCGGCAGGACAACGACGCCGCCATCTTCGTTGTCGGCGGCGTCCTCATCCGCGGCCTGTTCGGCTTCATTGAAGAGGCGGTCAATGTGCTTTTCACTGCGCGGCGCAAAACGATGCAGTCGTGCAAGCGCCAGCTCTTCCTCGAGTTTGACGACGCGTTCGGTGAGTTGACGGTTCTGCGCCTGCAGCGCAGCAATACGCGCCATCAACGCTTCAACAGTCGGTTCGCCGGGTCGATTCATCAGATTCTTGAATCGAAAGCATGCCGCCGCGTCAACCGCTCAATTCGAGAGCCCTCAACCGGCAACCTGATATTGCCGCACCGGATGGCGGACCATCGCATCGATGTCGATGCCGTCGAGGATCCAGTGCAATTGCTCGGTCGTAAGCGTGACCACCGCTGCCTCCCGGCGCGGCCACCGGAACTTGTCCTCGGTCAGCCGCTTCATTACCAGCACAAAGCCCGACCGATCGAAGAACAGGAGCTTCATCCGGTCGCGACGGCGATTGCAGAACGCAAAAACCGCCGGAGCAAACGGATCGAGCGCCATCGTCTCTTGGACCAGAACCGCAAGGCTGTTGATGCCGGCCCGGAAGTCGATCGGCTCGCGGTGCAGGTAGACTTTCAGGTCAGCGCCCAGTCTGAACATGACCCAGTGCTCCGATGGTCGCCGTCAACGCATCCACATCACCGCATTCCAGCGTCAACTTCACGCCGTTCGGCAGCGACGCGCTCACCTTGGCTGGAGAGGAAAAAGGCGCTGTCCTTTTCGATGCCGACCTACGTGCCCCATCGCAAGTCCCCGGCAAATCCACCGCAGCCATGCTGCTCTGTCGCAGCAAGGCCCGATCGGAAGTGCTTTCAATCTGAACCGGGATGAACGCCGATGGTGGGGGCTGTGGGAGGGACTGGGTCTCCGCCCGCTTCTTTATCCACTTCCGAAGAAGGTTCGCATTGACCCCATGTTCGAGCGCAAGCCTCGATACCGACACGCCAGGCTCAAGACAGGCCGAGACAAGACGGTCCTTCGATGCCGGGTCGTATCGGCGTCGCCCGTCCCGACCGACAAGCCTCACCCGCAGTTTCTGCTCATCTTCTTCCATCACAAGGTGTCCACCTATTTTGGTGGACACCTCATGCATCAGAGCACTCAACAGCAAAAGGTGCGGGGAAATTCGCGCTTACTGATCTAGCGCATACAGGGTCGCCCGGCGCCACTTCGAGCCTCGGGCGTCACCTATCCGTCTGTTCCACCGACGAGCGCAGATGCGCGTCGAAGCTTTGCGCCGCGACGAAGACACGGCTGACCTTCAGGTAAACGGGTCTTGATCCATCGCTCGATCTGGTTCACGGCATTTCAGCCCGACGAGATTTGCCAAACGGCTACGCCGGCAAGCGCCAAGCCGGCAGCGCCCTCAATGGCTCGGGAAATGGCATCGAACAGGCGTGGCCGGCTATCGAAAAAATGCACCAGACGTTCACGAAACAGGATCGACAGCACCGCAACGCAAGACAGCGTCAGCGCCACGCCGGCCATCATTGTGATTGCGAAAAGAATGCCGGCGACCGGAACGCCTCTGGATATCGCAAAGGTCATCACGAAAAGCGTCAGCGGGCATGGGATCAGGCCGGCCATGACGCCGACGGCCTCGCCCTCATGCTTGTGGTGATGGCCGTGGCTCAATGCGCGCCAGAGCATCCAAATGCCGATCAGGCCAAGCAGGCCCCGACTGACGTCTTCCAGCAGTGGGGCTCGGCCAACACTGCCCAGGGCAATCGATACCAACGGCAACGAGAGCGCCGCGATCAGCACGGCAATCGTTACATGCGTGAAGGAGAGTGTCAGCGACACCAGAAGCCCACGCCGGACGCTGGCGTCCGATCCTGCCAGATAGGTGGCCAGGACAGCCTTGCTATGGCCCGGCGTCAGCGCATGCGCCGCACCGAACAGAATGCCCATGGGCAGAAAGGCCGTGAACGCCAGCCAACCGCCGCCAGCCGCAAGCAGTTTGATCTGCTCGGCCAACGCCAGGTAGATCGTGCGTTGGAACTCGACCAGCGTCTGGAACATGGCCATCGAACCGGCTCCGGGTCAGCCGCACGTCAATTCGAGGCGCGTCGCGAAAATCTTGCCGAGATCGGTCCCCGTCGGGTCACTGAAGAACGCGTCTGTCAGGCTCTTCTGGTTCTGCGCGATGGCCGTGTCCGGATCTGGACGGACGACGGAACGTGAGCAGCCTTGCGGCAGACCGGCCACCGCAAGCTTTTCGTCCTCGGTAAAATCGATTGCCGTGTAGAAGGTCGGATCGTAGACACCGATACTGACTTTTCCAGCAAGGGCCAACGGGTCCTTCGGCTGCGTTTCGAACTGGACGACGAGTTGATCGTTTTCATAGCTGACGCTGAACTTCGGCGGTGGCGCCATCGTCACGTCCTTGCCGTTCAAGGTCACCATCTGAAAGTAGTTGTACTCGGCCAACGACGCATGGACGGTGAGAGCGACTTCATCGAGTTCCTTCGCATCAAGGACAAGGTCGGAATTCTTGTCGAATTCCATCAGCACAGTGCTGGAAAAGAGGTCGTCGAAACGCCAGAGATGCCGAAGCGACTTGACCGTCTTGTCTGGATCGACGGTCAGGTCCAGCTTCGCTTCGGCAAAGACATGCGGATGGGCGTTCGCTGCCGCGGTGGAAGCGAGCAACAGCGCCGCGCCGGATACCATGCCTGTCAGTTGCATTCTTCGCTCACATTTCGCTCGTCGATTCCGCATCAGGCAGGACACCTGCCATTGCAAGCAGGCCGAAATGGGACGGGCCAAAGCCCATACCAACCTTGATCGATCAGGGCTGTGTTGCTTCATCTAAGGAGGCAGCTACCCAAGGTCGCCCTTCAGCCAATGTTTGAGCATGATCACCGCGATACCAGCAAGGATTGCCAGCACTATCATCCAGATGATCTTTTGCCGATCGCTCAATTTCCTGCTCCTGATCGATTCAGAGCATTCCTATCGCGAGTTCCTTGCAAACGCAAAAAGCCCCGCGTCCCGTGCTGATAACACCAGCTGATCCGCCCTAGTCGTCGGCGATCGAGCTTGCAATGACCGTGTTCGATGTGATCCGGACCTCGGGAACGTCAAATGGACAAGTGCTTGCGATTGCCGACTGTCAATATGCAGAGTTTGGAAACTTGCATTCCGTTTCTGTCCTCGCCGATTGTTTCGGCATCCGTCCGGGCGAAGAAACGCTCCTCGAATGGCGCGCCGTCGACATCGAATAGCTTTATGGAGCAAGGTTGCACGGACTTGCCATTCAAGTGGCTTTTGTCACCGCGATCATGGTTTTGGCCGGGAGGTCGTCACCGGTCGCCTCCCAGTCCTGGAAGGCGCCTACGTCACCGACGGGGGCAAGTGCTGCGTCGCCGGACAACGGAGTCCATCCGCGTCTCCTGGCCGCAGGACGGTTCGTTCGAAGTCAGGTCCATGGGCAAGACAAATACCGTGAAAAGCTTCCAACGCCAGATCGACATTATCGGCACGCACCAGCGGCGATCTCAGGCATATAGCAGCGAGCGCCGGGATAAAGAGGGGCTTCGACATCAGCACACCGCAGGGTCAAAAAATGGACCCTCTGGCACGTTAGTCAAGAGTGCCATTTAGCGGGCCCAGCGGCTGCGACGAGATCGACCTGCATCCGACTGTCGGCGGCTGCGCCGTCGCCCCGTAGTATCATTCGCCAGTTATTCTCCAACGCGGTCCGCATTGAAGACCCGCGATAGCCGTCGAACTTGTGTGTCCATCCCTCGGCCCTCGGGAGGCTTCTCCACCAGGGTGGGGATCAAAGGAGCGATGAACGCTGGCCGGCTGGTGCTGGCAGTTACTCGTTTACGCATGGAATCGTGTCTAGGTCGCAGGCATATATCCGCGCTCCACACGTCCCGACGTTGGTTAAGATCGGCAGCCAGACCGGCCAGCCACTCTGTGCGCCAGGCGGATAGAGGTGAGTGTCGATCGCGAATTGCAGAAACGTTGCCAGCGGATAATTGCAAAGTCAGCGCGTCACGCGTACGGATCCATAAGCCCCAGCGCGCTTACATCCATAAGCACCCCAAACCCGATGATCTGCTCCAGCGCAACGTTGCGAGACAATGTGCCCAAGCTTTTGGCCGGTTCGGACTTCATGCGGCTGACCAGGGCGTATCGGTTGTGACCGCCAAACCGACCATCGCGACGAATAGGCTGATCTTGAACAGGAGAACTCGACCGTAGCTGTTGCGCGGATCGGGGAACGAGCCAAGCACGAGCCAAGTGTTCATGGCACCCGTCAAAAAAATGAGCGCAACCGCCACCATACCAAAGCGGGAGAAGCGCCACAGGACGGTTTCCACGCCTGCGACTTCGGATGGATGCCGCTGTGCTGCCGCGATAAGCAGGCCGAGGGGCAGGAGGCCACCTATCCACGCCCCGGCACTTGCAACATGGAGAGCTTGAGTCAGTGAGCCTAGAAGGCCCAACGCCGCCGCGTGGCCCTGCCAACCCTCGCAGGTCAGTAGCAAGAAAGCCGGCCCGACGATCAATTCGGGCCGCCCCGAGAAACTGATCACCAGGAGCAGGAGAACGAGCGAAAGGCGAACAAACCAAACAGTTCCGAAGTCGCTTTCCATGAGAACGCCGCGCAAGGTGTCAACCATACCCTCGCGTCCGGAGAGCCCGGCCGTAAAGCACAGCAGCCAAATTGCCGCGAAGATTGCGGCCGCAAGTGCGAGGGCAGGATTGATGTTACGGGGTAGAGGCGCAAGCGCGGGAGCCGCGGTTCTGTCTAGCGCATAGAAAGGGAAGAGTGCCGACCCGAATAGAATCATCACTGAGAGGAAGTAGACCCACCGGGCGAAGGCCAGAGTGCCATCAACGTCCATTTCTACGGTCTGACTTCAAATTTGAAATTGCCCTTCACCTTGTGCCCGTCTGCTGACAGCACGTGCCAATCAACTTGATAAACACCCGGCGCAAGGGACCTTGATACAGGTGCCACCATGTCCTTATCGCGCACCGCGATCTCCGTGGTGATCTTCGCACCATCCGGCCCCGACAGATCGATGCCCGAGAATCGAGCCTCAATGGATTCGCTAAACCGCAGTCCAATCTCGGTGGGCGGAGCGGCAATGGTGCTATTGATCTCTGGAGTAGCCTCGACCAATCGAGCATGCGCAAGCGCCTGGCCCGATAATGGCACGCTCCACAGCGCAAGTGTGGCGATCATTCCGATAGTCCGATTCAACGCGAACTCCTCCCGCGGCGACGGTCATCAAAGACTATGCACTCTCTGACGAGTATACGAATTTGTTGGTGTTGCAGGGCCGCCACCGTTCGAGCTGTCACGAAATTTTCCATTTGCCGGAAAAGTGATGGGAGATCAGGCCAACACGCTACCGACCGCCGAGACTCTCGATTGAAGGTCACGGACGCCGCAAGCGTTTGTAATTATCAGGACAAGCGCGGGCGAAACAAGCGTTTGCGCCCGCGTGACTCCATTTCAGCTACTTAACCGGGATCATGAGATGTGCGTATGGAGTGCCCGGCCACATCACATAGGGCTTGGATGTGTCAGGCTTGGGGTCCGTCGGATAGCCCTGCATCATGTCCATTGCGTTGACGATCATCACATGCGGGCCGGTCTCTATCCAATTGTTGCCTTCCTCGGGCTTCGTCGCATAGGGATCGGTGTTGCTGCCATCGGTACCGCCGGACAGCATGTACATGAAGCCGACCTTGCCCTTGGGCGGCTCCTTCTTTTCCATCCATGCCATCGCCCATTCCATCGCGTTGGCATCGCCGCACATTGGGTCCGGGCCGGGCGTGGACGGGCTGTCCGGCATGCACCAGAAGCCGTTCTTGCCCTCGCGCAAGGTGCGCATGGCGCCCTTTTCATCCGCGGCGTAGACCGCAGCGCCGCTTGCCACGGCAGGGGGTGCAGCAGATTCAGCGCTCTTGATCATCGCAGCGTCGTCGGCGGCTGCGCCTTGCATCGTAACCAAACTGCCTGCCGCCAAAAGGGCAGCGACCGTCAGCAGCCGTTTCATGGCCGTTCTCCGGTTTGAGTTGATCTTGTGCATGATGTCCGACGCACGGCTTTCCAGAGCCGTTTGTCGGTGATTAAGCAGTAGCAGATTACATGCCTCCGGACAATTTACGTTTTAGCGCTGTCTAATGTCTTTGCAGGGGGTGTGCTATTAAACGGGGGCCTTCAAATCGGTCACGAAACTCCTGAGGGTTCACTAACCAAGATGGTGCTGTTCAGCGAGTGGCCAAATTTGCGCGGTTTCCCAGCAATCTTGCTTGCGTCGTCAAATCGCCACCTGCCCTAACCCTAGATTAGTTTCCGTCCATAAACGCCGGTATTTCGCAGCATTTGCAATCGCTTGGATCCGACCGGAAGCGCCGTTGACGGGCATGGACAGGTCAGGAATAGTTGATGATCGACAAAATGCAGTGCTTGGCAACGATCGGACGCACGCCATTGCCGGCGGCTCTGCCGGCGGGACGGCTGCGATGCCGAGCTGATATCAGGTCGGCCTGAGGCGGGTGAAGAGGACGAGGTTGTAGGCCGCGACCGAGGACCAGACGTAGGTTTTGAAGTGATCAAGGCCGCGCCAAGTGCAGCGCGCCAGGCCGTAAGCGCGTTTGAGGCACGAGATGCCAGCTTCGATGCCGGCGCGACAGTTGCGCAGCTTGCGATAGACCCACTTGCTTCTGACCATATCCTCGATCTTGAGGCCGGCTTTCTTGTGGAAGGCCATGTCGGAGACGCCCCACGCCTTCGCCGTGGCCAGGGTTGTCGCGCGTGGCGAAGCCACCATCGGCTGCTGCCTGCCGTGGCGCCTGACCCCAAATGCCTATGTGACGCTCCAGCATCGGCAGCAATCGGTCGCTGTCGGCCGGGTTGCCTTTCTCGATCACCAGATCGAGGATCATTCCACTCTTGCCGGTGGTCAGGTTGAGCTTGTGGCCATACTCGGTGTCGCGGCTGCCTTTGACGATGATATCGGCATGCTCTTCGAACAGGCTGACCAGCTTCTCGCCGGCCGACACCGGCTCGCCGGCCAATACCCGCCGCTCGCTCTGTCTGATGATGCGTTCGACCAGCGGCCGATAGTGACGGACCTGGAGCTGCCACAGTGCGATGGACGGTGTGCTCGCCACTACCAATCGCTCGCTCGCCTGCTCCAGATAAGTCAAGGTCGCACGGGCGATTGCGATCAGCTCGCGGTAGAGTTGGACCCGATTGGGTCGACCGCGCGTGAACTGGATCTTGCGAGCCCGCTTCTTGGCTGCGCGGCAATGATCGCGCCATGCTGAGCCGGCACCGCCGACCAAGGCGTCAGCCCGCTTCAGCAGGCGCACCATGACCCGCACGGCATCCCAAAGCAGGCTGCTGTCGCTCGGCTCGTGCATGAGTGCCGAGGTCACGGTGCTGTCCAGCCGCACGACTGCGCCATCTTCGAGCTTCGCCTGCCGAGCGCTCGACAGCAGTACCCGATTGACCTGTTCCCAGGTCTCGGACCGGATCGCACTGATGGTCCTTTGCAGCACCGACTTGTGCGGGCTCCATGACAAAGGCAGGCGAGCAAAGGCGCGAAACGAAGCGGAGTCCTCAAGATGGAACGCCAGCTCCTGGTAGCTCAGTTGCCGGTATTGCTTGAGGATCGCGCAGCGCAACACCGCTTCGGCAGGCAGGCCCTGCCGTCCGGTGGCCTTGACGTCGACCCGCACCAAATCGCGCGCCACCAAGCCAAGAAGGTCGCGATGCTCATCCAGCCATTGCGACATCGCCTTCAACTCGTGACCGATCTCGTGCGTGGCGAAAAGATCGAATATGCTGGCACCGCCAGCATAGCGAACTCACCTCATCCCTCGTCCCGCGAAGGACGTTTTTCCACCGGCAAGTGGAACTTTGTTGTGCCCAGTTCAGACGGCGACCGGTGTGCTTTCCTTTGTCCAGTGGAACCGTGTGCCATCGCTCCACATGCGATGCATGATCACCGCTAGTCTACGGGCGAGCGCAACGATGGCCCTCTGCCGACCACGCCGCTTGGCGACGTTCATCGCCCAGGCCTTCAGCCAGGACCACTTCGTCACGCGCGTCAGTAGGACCTGCGCGGCTTCGTAGAGCAGCGTTCGCATCATATCGTCACCGCATAACGAGATCCGGCCGACCCGGCGGCTTTCGCCCGACTCATGGAGCACAGGTGTCAGACCCAAAACCGGTCCGACCGCTTTCGAATTGCGGAAGCGGGCCGGAATGTCGATGGTGGTGGTATAGGCCAGAGCCACGACCGGGGCCTACACCTGGTGTCGTCATCAGTCGGCGGCAAACTTCCTCATCCCGGACGATCGCCAAAAGCTTGCGGTGAAGGGTGGCAAAGTGCTGGCGCAGCTTGCCGCGAGCGTCGAGAAGCGGTTCGACGATTTCGGCCAGATCAGGCATGCCTTCAACCAGTTCGTGGATGCGTTGCTCGAATTTGCCCGTACCGACGATGCCGACCTTGAGCCCGAAGTTGCGCAGCAGCCCGCGGATGTCGTTCTCGATGGCAATCGCCTTTTCCTGCAGCAGCTTGCGCGCCGTCAGCAACGCCCGACGCTTCTGGCTCGTCAGGGTCTTCACGCACCGGGCGGAACAGGTTGACCCGCATCATCTGTGCGATGCCGCGCGCGTCATTGCGGTCGGTCTTGTTCACCTGCGCCTTCAGGAATGCCTTGGTGTGACGCGTCTCAATGCAGATCAACGGCAGGCCGGCTTTGGCAAGGGCCTCGAACAGCCATTGCGATAAGGGCCCGGCTTCAAGACCGATCCGCTCAAAGTTCCAGGCAGGATCCTTGAGCACCCGCGCAAGATCCTCCGGATGGCTGGGAACTTTCATCTCGCGGCAAACCGTGCCTGTTTCGTCGACGATGCACACTGCCGTCTCTTTCACCGAGACGTCCAATCCTGCATAATGTTTCATGCTGCGCTTCCTTTCCTGATGCTTGTGGCTGTTTCGGACAGACCACGTTCTACCATCAGCTCGAAGCGCAGCACCTCCATGCCGCTCCGCCAAGATGGGGCGCAAGCCGAATACCCCATCTTGGACGGTGCGTTCTTGGCGCATTGTCGGCTCCGGCGGTGGCAAGGCTTTGGAATCAGTGGCATGATCCAAGATACCTGAAACCGCCGGGCCTTGCTCGCGCAAAGCCGCGATTCATCCAACAGAATCAATCGTTTGCCGTTTATGGACGGAAACTAGATTAGCCCGCGCATCGTCAGTTCAGCCTTCAGATAGGCATAATAGATCGGCGCGGCGACAAGACCCGGCATACCGAACCAGGCTTCCATGAAAACCATCGCCAGAAGAAGCTCCCAGGCACGCGCATTGATCCGCGAACCGATGATCTTGGCGTTTACGAAGTATTCGAGCTTGTGAATGATGATGAGAAAGGCAAGCGAGCCGAGTGCTGCAAGGAAGGAGATGCTGAGGCTGACAACCACGATCACCGTGTTGGAGATCAGATTGCCGATGACCGGCAGAAGGCCGGTGACGAAAGTCAGCGCTATCATTGTCCTGATGAATGGCAGATCGATGCCGAAGGACGGCAGAACAACGACGAGATAGACCGCCGTCAGAAACGTATTCAACGCCGAAATCCGGATTTGCGAGAACACGATGTTGCGAAAGGCCTTGCTCAGAATGTTGACACGATCCGCCAGCGCGACCGCCAGTGGGCCGGGCTCGCGCGATGGCGCCGCCGAGCTCACCGCGATCAAGCCGCCGATCACCATGCCGACGACAATGTGGACCACCAGGACGCCGACATCCCGCCCGACGAGTTGAAGCTGGCCGGCATGTTCGCGGAGCCACCGGGCCGCGAAGACTTCCAGTTCCTCGATGTTCGACGGAAAATAGGTCATCGCCCAGGTCGGGAGATGGACGCGCGCGGTATCGATGATCTCGGCCATCTTCTTGAGGAGCGTCACGACGTTCTCCGAACCGCCAGTCAATTGCGACATGCCGCTAAAGATAGCGGCGGCTACCAGGAGCGTGAAAATCAATGCCACCAAGGTCAGCGCAAGGCTTTTCGTCAGGCTGTTGGAAACGCCGATTCGATGGAGCATCGGTGCGGCGAAATGAACGAGATTGAACACGAGAAGGCCCGAAAGCAGTGCCGGAAGCAGCCCGAGTTCGAGAACGGCGACGAGCGCTATAAGCGCAAGCAGGCACGACGCGAGATAGAACCATGAGAAAATCAGCACTTTTCACCTGCAGAAGCAGCCAAGTCCTCTCCGGGTTTCATTAGCTTTGATACCCGGTGATGCGCAAGCGAACACGCGTTCAACACGTGTGTAAGGCTAACCGCCTCGGAGGTCCCATGCTTGCGCGCCAGGTCGCCCGCTTTTGCCCCGCCTCATGCTCACGCAGGACCGCGATGATCAGCTCTTGCGTAAACCGCATTCTCTTCATCAGTCCGCCCTTCAATCGAGGCCGGACTTTGATCTCAGATGGAGGAAATTGCCCGTGGCAGGTCAGCCGCTCGACGATGTTTATGCCGGTTGGCAAGAATGATCCTCTTCGTGGTGAACGCCGGAGTTCATTCCGCCGCGAAGACCATCAGATCCTCGAACGGGAACTCGACATGGTATTGGCCGGACGGAAGGGCGTCCCGGGAATAGGTCCGGATGGTCAGGTCATTGCTTTCGAAAATGACTTCATGCCGATCGCCAAGGAAAAGGCTCTCGACGCAGGTCATGGCGATACGTCCAGGGCCGTCCTCCCCGGACCACGTCACCCGCTCAAGCCGGACGAGTGCGGTGACTTTGGCGCCGACGGTCAGCTCCTGCTGGGCGCTGCCCACAAGATGGATGCCGTTGGCGACAATTTCCGCACGGTTGCCGTTGATGGCGGTGACCACGCCGTCAAGGCGATTGCTGGCACCCATGAACTCTGCTGCAAACAGGCTCTTCGGCTTGTTGTAGATTTGCTTGGGTGTTCCGTCCTGTTCGATCTGGCCGCCGTTGAGCAGCAGGATGCGGTCGGCGAGCGCCATCGCTTCCACCTGATCATGGGTGACGCACAGCGCCGATAGCCCGAGATTGGTGATGAGGCGGCGCAGCCAGATCCGCGCTTCTTCGCGTAACTTGGCGTCCAGATTTGACAGCGGCTCATCGAGCAGAATCACGTTCGGCTCATAGACCAGCGCGCGGGCCAGCGCCACGCGCTGCTGCTGTCCGCCGGAGAGCTGATGCGGATAGCGTTCGCCCAGTTTGCCGAGGCCGATGCTGTCCAAAGCCTTCTGGACGCGGCTCGCAACATCTGCCTGGGACACTTTGCGCAGCTTCAGGGGATAACCCACATTCTCGGACACCGTCCGATGAGGCCACAGCGCATAGGACTGGAATACCAGCCCGAGACCGCGCGTTTCCGGCGCCAGATTGATGTTCTGCCCGGCATCGAAAAGCGGCTTGTCACCGAGCAGTATCTTGCCGCTGTTGGGTGTCTCCAGACCGGCGACCGCTCGCAAGAGCGTCGTCTTGCCGGACCCGGACGCGCCGAGCAAGGCGACGATCTGACCCGGTTCGACCGAGAAGGACACACCTTTCAGGATTTCAAGGTTGCCGTAACTGAGGCGCAGGCCGTCTATGATGATGTCAGTCATTGAGGCGGACTCCAAAGCGCATCGCGAGGGCAAGACCGGTCACGATGATGACGGTGTTGATGACGGCGAGAGCCGAGACCAGATCGATCGCGCCGGTGCCCCAAAGGGAAACCATGAGCGAGCCGATCACTTCGGTTCCCGGTCCGAGCAGATAGACGCCCGTCGAATATTCACGGGCGAAGATCAGGAAGATCAACAGCCAGGCCGAGAACATGCCGCCGCGGATGAGCGGCAGCGTGATGTCCCGGGCGACCCGGCCCTCGCTGGCGCCAACTGACCGGCCGGCTTCCTCGAGCTCCTTGCCGATCTGCAGGAGCGTTCCGGAAATCAGCCGCATGCCATAGGCGAACCAGACAATGGTATAGGCGAGCCATACCGAGATCATCGTGGCACGCAGGGGTGCGATCGGCTTGAAGAAGAGAAATATCCACAGCATGGCCAGGCCAGCCACAATGCCCGGCATCGCCCGCGGTATCATGGCCACGTAATCGACGACTTTAGTCAGGGGTGCGTTCGAGCGGTGACCGGCGAGTGCCACGGCAGTATAGGCCGCGATCGAAGCCGCGCCGCCGACCACCGCGACGCCGACCGTGTTGAGAATGGCGCTGATGACATTCGGATAGTCAGCGAGATCGCGATAGTGATCCAACGTCAGCACCTGGAAGATATTCACCCCGACGCCCCAGCTTGTCACCAGTGAACGAATTGCGACGCCGCCCACCGGTATGATCACGGTGGCCGCGAACCAGGCCACCACAAGCGCGAAGGCCGGCCAGCGAAGAGCGCCCAGCCGGATGGGGTTGTGCCGACTGCCCTTGCCTTTGACAGACACATAGCGGCTGGCGTTGCGCAGCATGTAGCGCTGCAGCACGACCAGCGGCAGCGCGATCATGATGATCGCCACCACCACTACGGCCATCAACTGGTAGGAAGGAACACCGAGCTTGTTGGTGAGCTTGTAGAGATAGGTGGCGAGAACCAGCACGCCTTCCGGATCGCCAAGCACCAGCGGCAGGCCGAAAAGTTCGAAACCGAGGAAGAACACCAGAACCGCCGCATAGAGCACCACCGGCATCACCATGGGCAGCGACACACTGGCGGCGACGCGCCAAGGGCCAGCGCCGGCGGTGCGTGCCGCCTCTTCGAGGTCGGCGCCAACGTTGCGGAGCGCCGCCGATGCATAGAGATAGACATGTGGGACATGGGTGAGCCCGGCAATGATCGCGATCGATGTCACCGAATAGACATTCCAGGGCACGTAGCCGATCATCGACTTGACCGCCAGCGAGACGAAGCCGACTGGTCCCAGTGTCATCACATAGCCGAAGGCCAGCACCACCGCCGACATGAAAACCGGGATCAGGATGATCGGCTCCAGCCAGCGCTTGCCCGGCACGTCGGTGCGCACGATGATGAACGCCAGCAGGATTCCCACCGGAACTGCGATCACCGTCATGCCCACCGCGAGCTTGAGCGAAGTCGTCAGCGCTAGCCAGAAATCCGCGTCCGCGAGGATGAAGCTGTAGGCGTTCAGCGACAGATGCGCGGTTTTCTGGAAGAAAGGCGCGGACAGAAAACTCTGATAAATGATCAGGGTGACCGGCGCCAGCACCACCAGGATGGCGAGGAGGTTGGTGCTGACACGAAAGACACGGAAGGGCATGATTGCCTCGAACAAAGCCGGGGGCCGTCCGCTAGCAAGAGCGCAAGCGCGCCGTTCCGATGATTCTTAATAGCAAGAAGGGTGAGAGAGCCGACTGTGGAGGCACTCCCGATCAAGCGATTACTCGCCCTTCATGGCTTTCTGCCACTCGTTGAGGAACGCCAGCCGTGTCGTCTCGTCGAGACCTTCGAGCAGCTTGTCGTCGAGCGCGATCGGGTGAACGTTTTCACCGGCGGCGGCCTTTATGGACGCCAGCGTGGTTGCCCCTTCAACGTCATCACGAACGGCATAGAGCTTGATGTCGTCGGCGATCAGCTTCTGCGCGCGCGCCGACAGCAGATAGTCTACGAATAGCTTCGCAGCATTGGGATCCTGGGCTTCCGCCGGAATGACGGTGGCGCGGGTGGTCACCAGGACATAGTCCTTCGGGATTATCACACCGAGGTTCTCGTCCTTGGCCTGCTTGGCGAGGCCATATGAGCCGAAGATGCCATAGGCGATGGAATGTTCGCCAGACGTGACCTTCTCGATCATCGAGCCGGCGGAGCTGTAGAGCTTGATATGGGCCTTGCCAAAAGCCTTGTTAAGCGCCCAGGAATCGGTCCAGTTCTTGGCGTCCTGGTTGTAGAAATAGAAGCCGACACCGGATTTTTCCGGATCGTAGGACGCGATCTTGCCATCATATTCTGCGGTCTTCCCAGTCATCAGCTTGAGAAGATCGGCGTGGGTTGCGGGAACATCGCCTTCAGGCACGAGACGCTTGTTGTAGACGAAAGTCACCGGGTCGGCGGTGGTACCATAGACCATGTCCTTGTAGGACGCCCAGGCCGGAAGGTGGGCCGCCTCCACGGATTTGTATTCCTGCGCATAGCCGTCTGCGGCAAGTTTGATCTGCAGATCCGGAGCCGAAGACCATGCGACATCTGCCGTGCCTTGGCCCGAAGCGGTTTCGGCAATGACGCGATTGTAGAGTTCGGTGGAATTGAGGTCGGAATATTCGACGGCGATGCCGGGGAATGCTGCTTCGAAGTCCTTGAGCAAGGGCTGGACCAGCGCCGCATCGGTCGTCGAATAGATGCTGAGGTGTCCTTCCGCGGTGGCGGCGGCCACTAGATCCTTGTAGTTATCCGGATACCCGGCGGGGATCTCGGCAGCGGCGGCAAGCGTCACAAAAGCGGCTGACAGCGAAAACGCGGCCATCATCGTCGCAAGACGATTTTTCATTAGGGTCTCCTCCAAGTTCGCCTAAATCGTACCTCCTCCAGGCACAAAAGGCGAGTATCATCCTGACCTGTCACCAACCTGTCACGGCGATGTCGAGGTTTGCTCAGCCGACTAGGCCCGATGGGTCGTGATCAGATTGTCGATGACAGCGGGATCGGCCACATCGACGTATTGCGGGATTGCTGAAATCTTGGGGCGGCATCCTACGCGTCACGGTCGCTGGCCCTGCGCATCGATCATGGACTTGCTCCAATCCTCGATGAAGCGGCGGCGCAACGCCTCGTCTTGTACGGCAAGTAACGCAGGGCCGATGCGTATGGCGCGCGCGATACCAGACTCCCCAAGTTTTTCCGGGCCGTCCGCTCCCTCAGGCAATTGCCCGTTCTCGGCAAAGAAGAAGGCGCTATCCCTGGCAACCTTCTGTCCCCGGGCCGACAGAAGGTAGTCGAGAAATCGTTTGGCAACGTCCATATTCGGCGCCGTCTTCGGAATGAGCGCGCCACGACTGAGTATCAGCGCATAGTCCCGCGGGACAACGACCCTCAAGTCGGAATTGCCCCTGGCCGCCGCGTAGCCGTATGACCCGATCATATTGTAGCCTATATATAGGCTCCCGTTTGCAACGTCCTGAAGGGTCTCCGCGGTGCAACAACGCACCACAGTTTCCGCTCGGCTCATGCTTTCCAGAAGCCGACCGTAGACCGCCGTCGTCTGCCGCGCATCACTGAACGCCAATAGGTAGCCGATGCCCGAAAGTCGGATGTCGAACGTTCCGACCCGTCCGCGATAAAAATCGATCCGCCGCCTGAGAAGATCGGCGAGTTCGATGTGGGTGCGCGGTACGTCGCCGGACGGCACGAGGCGGGCGTTATAGACGAAGACGGCCGGTTCGTAGGTAAAGCCGAATACCTCGTCGCGCCAGTTTGCCCAATTGGCGACATGCGCGGTTTCGGCCGACACGTGCGGCGCCGCGCAGCCGTCATTGGCGAGCTTCACAAGTTGGTCGACCGACGGAGACAACAAGATGTCGCCCAGCACCGCGTCCGTCCGACAGGCTTCACTGGCACTCCTTTGCAAGTCGTTGGTGACATATTCAACATAGTCGACTGCCACGTTGGGGAAAACGGACTGAAAATCCCGGATCAGTGGTTCCATTGCCGCCAGATCGGTCGCGGCGTGGATCGACAGTCGGTTCTTCTCCGGCTGAGACGAAGGGAAAAATGCGCTGCTTCCTTCAGCAGCTCTTGCCGCGTGACCGATGCATAGGACGACGGCAGCCATCAAACCGAATGTCGGCAATGTTCCCGTTATCATCCGGTCTTCTCCGTCGCGATGGGCAACGTCAAGGTGACGGTGAACCCTTGCGTGCCCTTCCCGCCATCCTTGCTTGTCTCGCGAAAGGTCAGCGCGCCACCGTGAGCCGCCGCAACCTCCGACGCGATGGCGAAACCAAGACCTGCGCTGCCGTCATGAGATTTGGACGTTTCGAAGCGCTGCGTAACCCGCTCCCACTCGCCCCGCGGAATGCCCGGTCCGTCATCTTCGACCTCGAGATGGGCACGTGTACCGTCGCTGCGTACTCTGACTTCAAGGCGCGACACCACTCCATGGCGCAAGGCATTGTCGATGATATTGACGATCGCTTCGCGAAGGCTGACGGCGTCCGCAAGCACGACCGGCTCGTCGTCAGGCGCCTCGAAGGAGACGATGATGTCCGGATCGATAGTTATCGGAACCGCCGCACGGAAAGCGCGCCGTGCGACATCTGCCAGATCGTGCGGCTGAAGCTGCACGGAATCGGCACGATGGATGACCATGGCGTGGCTGAGCAACTGGTTGGTCAGGCGCGCAAGTTCGCTGGCGCGCTGCTGTACGCGATCGAGATGCTGGCGGCTCGACTTGTCCAGCTTGGCTTGACTCAACAGATCGAGCTGCGCCGTTAGCGCCGTCAGCGGCGTTCTGATCTGGTGCGCCGCGTCGGCGATGAAGCGCTGCAGGAGTTCCACGCGCTCGTCGAGCCGACTCATGAAATAATTGATGGAAGTAACGAAGGGCCGCAATTCTCTCGGTACGACGACCGTTACCGGCGTCAGGTCTTGTGCATCGCGACGGCGGAGCGTCGCTCCGAGATGCTTGACCGGTTGCAGAGAATAGCGAATAGCAATCATCGCTCCAGCCAATGCCAATATGCTCATGACCGCCAGGAGGACGGTCGCCCTGAGAGTCAATTCACCCGCGAGCGCGCGGCGGGCTTCCGTGGTCTGCCCAACGATGACATGCGCCCAACCGGATACGGCTGGATCGGACAGTGCGCGCGCCACCACCGCAATCCGAACCGGTTCGCCGCGATAATGCGCCGATTCCAATACCGGGACATCGTGTATTGCGGCCAGATCAACTTCTGTTTGCAGATCGGCATAACCTGTCAGCGTCGCGCCGGAAGGGCCGATCACGCGATAGAAGATGCGATCGCGGCTGGCGAGGCCCAGAAGTTCAAAAGCTGATACCGGCAGGTTGATGATGAGCGAACCGGATTCAACCGTAAGGCTGTCTGCCATCTGGATGGCCGCACCAAGCAGAAGCCGGTCATAGGCGTCATCGGCGGCGGTACGTGCGTAATACGACGCCGCACTCACCAGAAGAGCCGCACCCAAGCCCAGCACCAGCGAGATGCGGACCGCCAGGCGCGTGAAAAGGGAAGGCTCAGCCGGTATCATCGGAAGCCAGCTGATATCCCACGCCCCGCACGGTAACGATCTGCGCCTTGGCGCCTTCCAGCTTCTTGCGCAGCCGCCCGACATAAAGTTCGATCGCGTTCTGATTGGCCGGCTCGTCAAACCCGAAAAGCTGATCGATAAGTTCATCTTTGCTGAAGACGCGGCCTGGCCGCGACGCCAGTATCTCAAGCAACGTCATCTCGCGTCGTTTCAATTGCACCTCGCGCCTGCCTACTCGCACTGAGCGGCTGCCGCGGTCGAGCACGACATCGCCACACTGTACGATGTTGGTCGCCTCGCCGCTTTTCCGCCGGAGCAGAACACGGGCGCGCGCTTCCAATTCCCGGAAATCGAACGGTTTGACCAGATAGTCGTCGGCGCCGAGATCAAGCGCGCCAACGCGGTCCTCTATCTCGGAACGGGCCGTCAACATCAGAACCGGGGTCGTATTCCTTGCCTGCCGGAGCCGTCGAACGATTTCGAACCCGTCGAGGCTGGGCAGCATGACGTCGAGGATGACGAGATCGTAGCAGGTGAAACCGAGGATTTCTGCGGCAGCACGGCCGTCCGTCTCCCAATCGACTGCGTGGCCGATCGTTTCGAAGCGGCGGCTGATAGCCTCGCCAACGTCGCGCGTGTCTTCGACGAGGAGAATTCGCATGCCGGAGCATTTGCACGGAAGCAGCCCCCTATCAAGCGTCACCTCTTTGCGGAGAGGCGCTTGACATCATCTGCAGATCACGCGTTGGCTTCAGCCCTGTTACCGTCAGCAGTTCAAGCTGTCCAATCATTTGAGCTTTATCGACGGGCTGCGTGATGGCGTCTGCCTTCATGTTGATCTGCGCATCCACGCCAAGAACGGGGCGCGTCGGTACATGACCCGCGCTGCAAGCCACGGCTAGACCACGCATTTTGCCGCATTCAACGTATTCGACCGCACCGTGATCAGTCGCTAGTAGATGCACCACCATCGCCATCAGGGGATTATGTTTCTGGCGATCGTGATGCTGATAGCGATTGCGCAATGCCATCATTTGCGCTTCAGAGACGTATCCAATTGCGTCATTAAGAGGATTTCATGCCGACAGGCGATGGCAGTTTGAGCGACATTCTTGGAATCTTGTCGGTTCTCCTACTCGTGGCCGCAAACGGCTTCTTTGTCGCCGCCGAGTTTTCCCTGGTCGCCGTGCGCCGAAGCCGAGTTGCCGAACTCGCTGCGGCTGGGCGGCTGAACGCGGCAGCGCTCCAGCGGGCCGTCGACAATCTCGATGCCAATCTGGCGGCGACCCAGCTCGGCATCACCATTTCATCGCTTGCGCTCGGCTGGATCGGCGAACCTGCTCTCGCGCATCTCGTCGAGCCTCTCTTGATCGGGCTGCTGGGGTCGTTGGCGACTGCGGGCTCACACACTGTCGCCGTCGCGATCGCTTTCATCATCATCACCGCGCTTCACATCGTGCTTGGCGAGCTCGCACCAAAGAGTCTGGCGCTCCAGCGCAGCGAAGACACTGCGCTCTGGGTCGTGCGTCCGCTCGGTCTGTTCCTCTTTCTGCTCAGGCCGGCGATTCTAATGCTGAATGGTCTCGGCAACCTCGTTCTGCGACTCTGCGGCCTGCGCCCGGGAACCGGTGAGGATTCATTGCACTCGCCAGACGAGCTGAAGCTTCTGATCTCGGCCAGTCAGGAAGGCGGGCTGTTGCAGCAGGCGCAGCGGGAGATGGTCGAGCGGGTCTTCAATATCGGCGAGCGCCGCATCAGTGACATCATGACGCCTCGGCCGGATATCGACTGGATCGACGTGAATGATGACCGAACCGAGATTCTTCGTACGATCCGCGATTGCCGCCATGAGCAGCTCCTTGTCGGCAAGGGCGGTATCGATGAACTGCTCGGCATGGTTCTGAAGAAGGACATGCTCGACCAGGTTCTTGACGGGCAGGTTCTCGATCCGATGGCGATCATCCGTGAGCCGCTCGTCGTTCATGAATCAACGCCGATTTTCAAAGTGCTGGAGCAGTTCAGGAAGGCGCCCGTCCGCATAGCAATGGTCCTCGACGAGTACGGAAGTCTGGAAGGAATTGTTACCCAGACCGATTTGCTCGAAGCCATCGCCGGCGACCTGCCCAACATCGAAGGCGAAGAGCCGGATATCGTCGAGTGTGAAGACGGCTCCCTTCTCGTGGATGGTATGATGTCGGCCCAGGACGCGTTCGATCGCCTTGGTTTTCGAGCACGGCCAACTGAAGGCGACTTCCATACGATCGCAGGATTTGCGCTGTTTCGACTAGGGCATCTGCCTGAGGTCGGGGAACATTTTGAGTATGGCGGCTGGCACTTCAAGATCGTGGACATGGATGGCCGGCGGATCGACAAACTGCTCGCACGAAGGAACTCTCCCACGGGGCGGCAAGAAACATCGGAGGTAGATGGGCTCAGAACATAGGCCAATGAATAGGCGGCCATGGGCCTCGTCGAGGTCGCCAGTGCCCGCGAACCAACTGTATCCAACGTGACTGACAGTGATGCACCATCACCCGGTCGACGAAAGGCGAAAGCACCCGCACCACCCCCATGGCGTTGCCGGTCGCCTCGACAACGACCTCGTCCGTCCTGTTCAAGCTGCGGCCAAATCCCTCCAGTCCGGAGCGGGTCATGTCGACCCGTCCGTGATGGCGCAGCCGGCCATCTTCGCAGAAAACCACTTCCGCAAAGGTGCGGTGGATGTCCATTCCAATTACACGTCATTGGCCCCCTCTCTCCTTGAACAATCGGGAGCCGGCGGGCGACGCGACACCTACGGATCCGCGCTCTCGGCGCAACCGGGCAGGTCGCAGGGGCGGCCAGCTACTAACGCGAGCTTGCAGCTTATCGAATACAAGCGGCCTGCCCGCACTTGGCGTGCTCCCGGCGCCGCTGTCCCGGATGGTCACACATAGGCTGAAAATCTCGCATCTCCAGCGGGGGATCAGATGGCACCGTCATGATCATACCGGTTGCCAACCCGATCGAGCGCCTCAACGGCGAGCTCAAGCGGCGCACCGAGGTCATCGGCATCTTCCCAAATGATGACGCCATCGTCCGTCTGGTCGGCGCGATCCTGCTCGAGCAGAACGATGAATGGGCCGTGCAGCGGGCGAGATACATTACGCTGGAAACCATCAGCCAAATGAGCGATGATCCGCTCATCAGCCTGCTGTGGCGCGCTGATCATTCCCGGCCCATGCCGGAAGCTGCGGCGACCAAGCCGTCAACTACACCACTCCCTGGGACACGATCCTGATGCGCTCACGCTTCAAGCCAAGACCGCAATCCAGATAGCGAGCCAATCATGAAATCCGAGACAGCAGCTACCGAAAGCGTTGAGCCGGCGCCTAAGGCTGTTCCATCGGGTTGGCGAGTGTTGATGACACACGAACGTTGGACCGAAGTCGCTCGCATTATATTTACCGGCCTGATGGCCTTTCTGTACTGGCAACAGCTGATTCCCATTCAAGCTTTGTGGGGGGCGGTTGCCATCGGTTTGTATCCGCTTGTCAAGACCGGCGCCGTTGACCTCGTAAAAGAGCGCAAGATCGGTACCGAGATATTCGTCACCATCGCTACGGTGGTAGCGCTGATCGGAGGCGAGACCGTCGCCGGCGCGGTCCTCATGGTGATCATTCTGATCGCAGAGTTCATTGCCGATTTGAATATGGATCGTGCGCGAGCCTCGATCAAAGACCTGATCGGCTCGGTGCCCCAGGTTGCGCTTGTGCGGGACGCAGGTGGCGAACGCATGGTCACGATCGAGAATTTGCGCGCGGGCGACGTTGTCTTGGTGCGGGCCGGCGAGAAGATCCCGGTCGATGGCACCGTCGTCGGTGGAGCGGCTTCGGTCAACGAAGCATCGATCACTGGAGAGAGCATTCCGAAGGACAAGAGCGATGGCGCCGATGTCTTTGCCGGAACCATCGTCGAATCCGGCGCCCTCGACATCGAGACCGAGAAGGTTGGTGCCGACACCACCTTTGCCCGCATCATCAGTCTGGTCGAGAATGCCGAAGCGGAACAGGCACCCGTCCAGAAACTGGCGGATAAGGTCGCGTCATGGCTGATCCCGGTCGTGCTGATCTTCCTCGTTGCGGTTTATCTTTATACCCGCGACGTTCGGATGATCGTCACTCTGCTGATTTTCACATCGCCTGCCGAACTCGGATTGGCGACTCCTCTGGTGATTATCGCAGCCATTGCGCGAGCCGCACGCAGTGGAATTCTGGTCAAGGGGGGCGTCTATCTGGAGTCTTTGGCCAAGGTCGACGTCCTGGTGTTCGACAAGACAGGCACCCTGACGGCGAACAAGCCCGAGGTTGTCGGCGTGGAGATGCAGGACGGCACGCTTTCGGAAGCTGATCTGCTCAGCCTTGCCGCCGCCGCCGATCGGCGCTCCGCTCACCCCTTGGCGAAAGCGGTCGTCAACTATGCCGCCCGGATGAAAATCGATGTCCCGGAACCGGAGCAGTACGAGCAGTTGCAGGCGCGCGGTGTGAAGGCGACGGTCTGCGGACGCACCGTGCTGGTCGGGAATGCATCGTTGCTGCGCGAGGCCGGCGTGCCGCTTTCCGATGCGATCGAAAAGGGCGGACAGACGCCGGTTCACGTCGCGGTCGATGGGAAATTCGCGGGCGTGATTCTGATTGCCGACACATTGCGACCAGGTGCGCGCGAAGCGCTGGCAAAGCTCCGTGCGACCGGGGTCAAGCGCATGGTGATGGTGACGGGTGACAATGAGGCCACAGCGCGGACCATCGCCAAGGAACTCGGCGTGGATGAAGTGCGTGCCAATCTGATGCCGCAGGACAAGGTCGCCGCCATCGCCGAACTGCAAAAGCAGGGCCATCGCGTGGCGATGGTCGGCGACGGGATCAACGACGCGCCGGCGCTGGCACGCGCCGATGTCGGCATTGCGATGGGCGGCGGCGGCACGCAGGCGGCACTGGAAGCCGCCGACATTGCATTGATGAAGGATGATCTGGCAAAAATTGTCAGCGCGCGCGCAATTGCTCGACGTGCTTACCGGACAATTCAGGAAAATATTTTTGTCGGTGTCGGTGTTGTGCACGTTTTGGGCATTACCGCAGCGCTGATGGGCTGGATCGGTCCTATCCAGGCAGCGATTTTGCACTTGGGGCCAGATGTCCTGGTGTTCCTGAATTCGGCAAAACTGCTGCGCGTTCGAATCCAAGATGTTTAGCGCATCTCTTTGGAGCCTAAGGCGCTTGCAGTTCTTTGGACGACAAACGCGTCCAATTCGCATCGTCCACGAAACCGGGCAACCGCAACCAGAGTACGCTTACTGCTGTGGCGCTGGTGGCGGTGTGCCCCCAAACCACCCAGCCGCATACCCGATCACAAACAGCACCACGATCACGGCTGCCACACCGTACCAGAGGCGCCTGTCCGTGAAATTCATCGTTACCTCCAAATATCGCGCTGCGCCTGACGACCCAGCGATTTCTTCGATCCTTTGGTCGTCGTTTTCGTGACGAGCGACTCATCTGATCCCCTGACAGAGTAGGCCAAGTATGGCTTCCAGAGAAGCGCGTAGGCCTGTCTGCGGTGCCAAAGCCGCCGGCTGCAAGCGGCTCGCGGAGGAGCGAGCATCTGGAGGACGCTGGGATCGACCCGAGCTCCATCGGCTTCTTGGCGAGCTCGAAGAAGGCGATATCGTGGTTGTCCGGAAACTAGACCGACTGATGCGGTCACTCAAAGACCTGCTCCTTATCCTTGAGAAGATCGAGGCCGCCGGCGCCGGGTTCTGCTCACTGACCGAGGCAATCGGCACGACCACGACGGCAGGCCGCATGATGATGCGGATGCTCGGTTCCTTCGCCGAATTCGAGCGAGCCATCGTACGGGAACGCACCATGGCGGGGCTTCAAGCGGCCAGGAGCGCGGGCGAAAAGGTGGTCGTCGCCCAAAACTCACGTCCGATCAGCGCTCCGAAATCATCGGCATGCTGAATGATGGTCCACCCGCCGCCGAGATTGCTCGCATCTTCCGAGTTCATAGGGCCACTGTGAGACGTATCGGCGCTCAGACGAAAATGAATGTTCGCTGATTGTGGGTCCAATTGGCCGCTTTCGCAGCGACGTACGCACCGGCCCTCCTCGGACGCGTACCCCCGGCCTGCAGTTCTTGGTATTGTACCAGCTGCCTACGTGGTTGGTTCGGCGGAACACATCCTGGAGCAAAAGAATTCGAACCGAACTAGCCAAAGCGGTCATTCGATTCGTCCGATCGGATGACTGCTACTGGCGCACGTGGTCGGTTGGTGCGTTCAGACATCAGATTGCCTGATGAGGCTCGGGAAGGTCCGGCCGGGGTGGATAGTGTTGAAGAAGTCGGCGATGAAGCCGTGGATCCACTCGCACCGAAGCGTCTTGATTAAGGTCGACGCGACCTCCTCGCCTTAAGTGGCTCGGACGTTTGTTCCGAGGGTGCAAATCTTGGCCAATTTCCTGAGGTTCTGGGCGATGGCTGCAAGGTGGAACTCATCGCGGGCACCACAGGGGCCGCGCAATCGCAATCGATCGAGCTTCAGGATGCGCTTGAGGTGCGCGAACAGCATCTCCACCTTCTTCCGCTGATAGCGTGAGGTCTGGTAGGCGTCTGTCTTTGCGATGTCGCGGGCCATGTCGCGCGCGCCCTCATAGATCGAGCGCAGCACCTTGCGCGCCGGCTCCTTCGGGCAACAGCTGGGCTTCAGGGCACAGGCGTCGCAATCCAGCTTGCTGGCGCGATAGCGCATCATGCCATTCTCGTCGACGAGAGGGTGTGGCATCCGATAGGTCTTCTGGCGCTGCCTGAGCGTCTTCCCGCCAGGACAGATGTATGTATCGGCCTTATGGTCGTAGGTGAAGTCGTCGCGCGAGAAGGTGCCATCCTTGCGCCTAGACTTGTCGAAGACCGGGATATGCGGCTCGATCCCACGCTCATGCACCAACCAGTTCAGCATTTCGGCCGAGCCGTAGCCGGTGTCGGCAATCAGCCGCTCCGGCCAGAGGCCGAGCTCGTCGTGCGCCCGCTCGATCATAGTCTTGGCGGCCGTCACCTCGGCTTGGCGCACCGCGGTCGAGGGCTCCACGTCCACGATGATGGCGTGCTCCACGTCGATCAAATAGTTCGTGCAATAGGCATAGACGGCTGGGCCACCCCAAGCGGCAGTCCAGCGCGCGGCGGGATCAACAGGGGAGACGAACTTGGGCTCCACCGGCGTGGCGGCCCCGAAGGCGGCGTCATCCAGAGTGGCGAGATACTCAGCCACGGCCCGCTTGGCTTTGGGATTGAGGTCCTCGGCCGTTTCGATCCCGCGCTGACGATGGGCGTCGGCGACGATCATGCTGGCATCGACCGCAAAGCCTTCGCCGCCGACGAGCCCTTCAGCTATGCAGCGCCGGACGACGGTCTCGAACAGTTCGCGCAGCAGGTCGGCATCGCGGAAGCGGCCGTGGCGGGTCTTGGAGAAGGTTGAGTGGTCAGGCACATCACCCTCGAGGCCAAGCCGGCAGAACCACCGATAGGCCAGGTTCAGATGTACCTCCTCGCACAGCCGGCGCTCCGAGCGGATGCCGAAGCAATAGCCGACGATCAGCATGCGGATCAGCAGCTCAGGGTCGATCGAGGGACGGCCGATCGGGCTGTAGAAGGGCGCCAGATGCTGGCGGATGGCGGACAGGTCGACGAAGTGGTCGATCGCTCTGAGCAGGTGATCCGCCGGCACATGCCGCTCCAGGCTGAAGCCGTAGAACAGCTCCTCCTGCATCACACTTTGCTCGCCCATCATCGACTCAATCTCCTCTTACGACGAAGATTGAATCAGTGCTTCAGGACTGCTGCAACCCGGACTTTTTCAACACTATCGGTGGAAAACCGCCGTTCAGCGCCCTATGCGAGCACGAAATTCGGCAGTCGAATTGGTGCGTGGAAACGGTTCGGAAGGCAACTGTACACCGAGAAAGGCACAAAGCGGCTCCCACCCTTCGGAGGCCTGATAAGTAAGAAGGCGTTCAGGTGGCAGCGTTGATTTCACGGAAGCGTTATGTGCTTCATAGACAGCGATTGCGTGATCACGGTTATCAAATCGACCGCCAAAGACAGTGTTTCCAACCACCGCCACACCAAAGGACTGTGGATCATTGGTAGCAGCATCCATCGTGAGCCCTATTGTTTGCGCCATGCTGTCATACCAGGCTTCTGGGTCACGAACTGTCAGGATAACCTTTGCATGAGGGTAGTGGTCACTCACTTCGCGCCAAAAATGCGCCGTTGGCCAATCGACCGCGGAAAGATAGCCGGCATATGCCGCATCCCAGGTCGGGAGTTGTCCCTGGCCGGCGGCGCGCCACAGCGCCTTCTGCTCGGGATTGGCGTGGACATCTGCCATGTGATGACACGGCCCGAACCCAAGATGCTCCAACGCGAGCTTCAGCGAATATGTGCCAGTGCGACCCATGCCTGCGCCAATGACATATAGAGCCATGAGCACCCCCAAGGAGATTCAATCGGTCAAAATACCGCTGTTTTCTTTAATTCGCTATTATCTTTGAAGGTTCAGCTCCGAATCGCCTCAAGCCGTAGCGCGCGAAGGTCAGTATTGGAGAAGCGCCGGGAATGGTGGCTCCTGGCGCCGCTGTGGCGAAAGACGCGTGCATCGACACCACTATCCGCTGACGCAGCGCTTGCTCCGGTCGATGACGTGGACGCCTTTCAGGGATGGGAGACAACCGACGGCGAGTTTCCGCCGGGAACGTGATCGCGGTGACCAAAGCCATCTTGAACGGCAAGGCCGTGCAGACCTGCTCCATCAGGCTGCTCGACGTCGACCGCGCGACATTCGAGCAGCGTGGACACAAGCTGGCAAGGCAAGGGGTTAGGCGCCGCGCTGTTGCAAGACGCCGTTCTGCGCACCGCGTTACGCCGCGACGATCCTCGGGATTCGCGGCCTTCTTGTTCATGCCATATCGGACGAAGCGAAAGCCTTCTACGAGCACTACGGCTTTGCGGCTTTCCCGAAAAATCCGATGACCCTTGTGCTCTCGCTAAGGCGCGTTGAAAGAGCGGGCCGAAACGTCTTGTTGTGCACAAGTTGGTAATCGCCTCGTAATCAAGCAGCCGGAAACAGCTTCCAGCGCCGCGGCCTGAATGCCACCCGGCTTTTCTGCGCCGCCGGATGGTCGACGGGCAGCTCGATCTCGACCCGCTGGCGTTCGCCGCCGATTTCGAGTTCCACCCGCCTGGTATCGGCAACGCGGCGGCTGGCGGCGACCGTGCCGGCGATGCAGCCATTGCATTCTTCCACCAGTTCGACATCGTGCGGACGGAAGAAAAGCGTCGCTTCGCCTTGCGGCGCCTGCGGCGCGGACAGCCCGATCGGGCGGTCAACGATCCAGACCTGGCCGTCCTCGACCTTGACCGGGATCGAGCTCGATTCGCCGATAAAGCCATAGACGAAGGGCGAATTCGGTGTGTCGTAGATCTCGTCGGCGGTGCCGACCTGCTCGATGCGGCCCTGGCTCATCACCACGACGCGGTCGGCAAGCTCCAGCGCCTCTTCCTGGTCATGGGTGACGAAAACGGTGGTGTGGCCGGTCGTATCGTGGATGTCGCGCAGCCAGCGGCGCAGTTCGCGGCGCACCTGCGCATCGAGCGCGCCGAACGGCTCGTCGAGCAAAAGCACGGCCGGTTCGATCGCCATGGCGCGGGCCAGCGCCACGCGCTGGCGCTGGCCGCCCGAAAGCTGTGCCGGATAGCGTTTTTCCAGACCGGAAAGCTGAACGAGGTTGAGGAGTTCCGAGGCGCGGCGGCGGATTTCCTTCGCCGACGGGCGTGACGGCCCGTGCCGGACCTTGAGTCCGAAGCCGATATTGTCGGCGACCGTCATATGGCGAAACAGCGCGTAGTGCTGGAAGACGAAGCCGACATTGCGCTCCTGAATCGACTTTTGGGAGGCATCCTCTTCGCCGAAGAAGATCTTTCCGCGTGTCGGCCGCTCGAGCCCGGCGATCAGCCTGAGCAGCGTCGTCTTGCCGGAACCGGAAGGTCCGAGCAACGCGATCAACTCGCCGGACTTGATGTCGAGCGAGATGTCGTGAAGCGCCGGAAACCGCTCAAACTCCTTGCGCACGTTGACAACGCGAACTTCCATCAACCGTCCCTTTTTGTCGATGCATGTCGTTGTCCCAAAACCGCTACGCACTTTTGGGCGACATGCATTCAATGTCCGCGCATCGCGGCGATCTCGGCGCCGTAGCGCATCTCGAGAAGTGTTTTCAAGACCAGCGTGACGAGCGCCAGGCCGGCAAGCAGCGAAGCGACGGCAAAGGCGGCGGCGGCATTGTACTCGTTATAAAGGATTTCGACATGCAGCGGCATGGTGTTGGTCAGCCCGCGTATGTGGCCCGACACGACCGAGACGGCGCCGAACTCACCCATCGCGCGGGCATTGCACAACAGCACGCCGTAGAGCAATCCCCATTTGACGTTGGGCAACGTCACGTACCAGAACGCCTGCCAGCCATTGGCCCCGAGCGACAGGGCAGCCTCCTCGTCGCCATTGCCCTGTTCCTGCATCAGCGGGATCAATTCGCGGGCGACGAAGGGGAAGGTGACGAAGACGGTGGCCAGCACGATGCCCGGCACGGCAAACAGGATGACGATGCCATGCGCTTTCAGCCAGGCGCCGAGCAGGCCTTGCGCGCCGAATAAGAGCACGTAGACAAGCCCCGAAATGACCGGGGAGACCGAAAACGGCAGGTCGATCAGTGTGGTCAGGAACGCCTTGCCCTTGAACTCGAACTTGGCGATCGCCCAGGCGGCGGAAATACCGAAGACGATGTTGAGCGGCACCGAGATCGCCGCGACCAGAAGCGTCAGGCGGATCGCCGAGCGCGTGTCCGGTTCGCCCAGCGCCTGTGTGTAGGCCTCGATACCTTTGGCGAAAGCTTCCTTGAAGACGATTATCAGCGGCAGGAGCAGGAAAATGCCGAGGAAGGCAAAGGTCACGATCATCAGCACGGTTCTCGCCGTGCGGCTCTCGGTCACCGCCGGCGACTGGCTTTCATGGTGCGGCGCGTAGGATTTGATCTCCGGGTCAGCCATAGCGCTTGCGGCTCCAGGTCTGCACCAGGTTGATGACCAGCAGCATGACGAAGGACAGCGCCAGCATGATCGCCGCTATCGCGGTCGCCGCGGCGTAATTATATTCCTCCAGCCGGATGACGATCAGAAGCGGCGCGATCTCGGATTTGAACGGCAGGTTGCCGGCGATAAAGATGACGGAACCGTACTCGCCGACGCCGCGCGCGAAGGCCAGCGCGAAACCGGTGACGATGGCAGGCGCCAGTCCGGGTAGTAGAACGCGGCTGATGATCTGGAAGCGATTGGCGCCGAGCGTGGCGGCCACTTCTTCTACCTCCTTGTCGATCTCCTCCATGATCGGCTGCACGGTGCGCACGACGAAGGGCAGACCGATGAAGACCAGCGCGATGACGATGCCGAGCGGCGTATACGCGACCTTGATGCCGAGCGGCGTCAGCAGGCTTCCGATCCAGCCATTCGGTGCGTAAAGTGTGGTCAGCGCGATGCCGGCAACCGCCGTCGGCAGCGCGAAGGGCAGGTCGACCATGGCATCGGCGATGCGGCGTCCTGGAAAGCTGTAGCGCACCAGCACCCACGCGACGATCGTGCCGAAGACGACGTTGACGGCGGCGGCAATGAAGGCGGTACCGAAGCTGATTTCAAGCGCGTTGATGGTACGGCGATCGGTGATGATCGCCCAGAAATCGGTCCAGCCGAGCGCCGCCGATCGCCAGACCAACCCTGAGAGGGGGATGAGGATGATGGCGTGAGGTAGGCAAGCGAGAAGCCGAGCGTCCATCCGAAACCCGGAATGACGCTCGGCTGTCTGAACCGCCACCCCGCCTTGGCGGGTGTCGTCCTGATCTAGATTTTATCTTACTGCGCTGGCTTGTAGATCTGGTCGAATATACCACCGTCGCCGAAATGGTAAGGCTGCGCCTTCGTCCATCCGCCGAAAATTGGATCGTCGATGCTGATCCGCTTGATTTCCGGCAGTTTGGCGAGATCCTCCGCAGGCACCAGGTCGGGCTTCGCCGGACGGTAGTGGTTCTTGGCGATGATCGTCTGGCCTTCCTTGGAATAGAGATAGCCCAGATAGGCTTCGGCAACTTTGCGTGTGCCCTTAGCATCGACATTGGCGTCGACAACGGCGACCGGCGGTTCGGCGAGGATCGAGGTCGGCGGGATGACGATTTCGAACTGATCGGCGCCGAACTCGTCCAGCGCCAGATAGGCCTCGTTTTCCCAGGCGATCAGCACGTCGCCAAGGCCCTTTTGCGCGAAGGTCACGGTAGAGCCACGCGCGCCGGTGTCAAGCACCGGAACATGGGAATAGAGGTTGCCGACGAATTCCTTGGTCTTGGCTTCATCGCCGCCATCGTTGGTGTTGGCCCAGGCCCAGGCCGCGAGGTAGGCCCACCGGCCACCACCGGAGGTCTTGGGATTGGACGTGATCACCTGGACGCTGTCCTTTGTGAGATCGCCAAAATCGTGAATGCCCTTCGGGTTGCCCTTGCGGACGAGGAGGACGATGGTCGAGGTATAAGGAGCCGAATTGTTCTCGAACTTCGTCCGCCAGTCGGGATTGATCTTCTTCGTTTTCGAGACGATCGCGTCGATGTCGCCTTGCAGCCCCAGCGTCACCACGTCGGCGTCGAGGCCGTCGATCACGGCGCGCGCCTGGGCGCCGGATCCGCCATGCGACTGCTGGACGGTGACGGTCTCGCCCGTCTCGCCCTCCCAGTGAGCGGCGAAGGCCTGGTCGAATTGCTTGTAGAGCTCACGCGTCGGGTCATAGGACACATTGAGAATGGTGGTATCGGCAAACGCGAAACCGAGCGTGCCGAACTGGACAGATGTGGCGACCAGCGCGCCGAGCAGTTTCCTGAAATGAGGTTTGGTCATTTCCGCCTCCGTTGAACTCGCGCCAAATCTACCGATTTGATAGAATTTAGATGCATTCAATGTTGCCTTTTTTGGCCTAGTGAAGCAATTTTTCGCCTATTTTACTCTAAATGAGGAATGTTTTTCCTCACCAGCGTGTCTCGGGATCCTGGGCTCCCGGAGGCGATAATTAGAAACCGCCAGCCCTTCGGCAATGGCCGCGCAGGGTCAACGAGGGTTTCATCCCACGGTGGCCGGCGGAGCTACTCGGCGCCGACGGGAAAGTTGAAGCGTTCTCTTGGAAACGGCTCGTTTTCCAGCGTGAAATGCCACCATTCGCGGGCATAATTGTTGAAGCCGCCGGCGCGCATCGCCTCGACAAGTCTTTCGCGGTTTGCCGCTACTTCACTGGCGAGCGGTCGGTGAGCCGTTTCGCTCGCCGGGTCGAACACTCGAAGCCAGTGCCGAAATCGAGCATATCGGCATCGGTCGCGCCGCAGGCCGGTTTCGGCGCGCTCTTGTGGTCGGCCTGTTTGTGGTCGATCCGCGCGATCGCGACCTCGACTGTCGAGCCGCGCGAATGGGTGGACAGTTCGCCGATATAGCCCTTGGGGATGAGATCCTTGGCGCTTGATGTCACGATGGCTGCCCGTATTGACGTCCGCTGCACTCACCAAGCACGACCCCAATTGGACTGCGCATATTACGCACGCATGGCAACACTGCGCCGCGGTTGCTAGGGGGGGTCAAGCAGAGTTGAATGGCGAAAGATTGAGGGTCCAATCGTGATGCGGCGGCGCCCAAATTTGCGACAGCGCGCCAACGGGCAAAGACGACCCCGAGCGGAAATTCGTTCGTCGAGGGCGAATTCACGCCGATGACCCGAACCCACCCTTCCCGGGGCGATTTGGCGGCCCGAAAGCTGACCTTTAGCGGAACCGGCGGTCGTGACCCTGAAGCGACATTCGCATTGAGGTGGACAGCGAGTCTCGTTGACTGGCTGCCGCATCGGCGCATAGTCGTCGACGAGCACGATGCCCCATTTGGGGAACAGTCGTATGAGGGGAGGCAGGCCATGGAAGTCGCCGGTGGCGCTGGTGCCGACGTTGACGTCCCGTATATTCTCGTCCATTCCGATCGCGAGATCAGGCGTCTCAGCCATCAGGCGGGCATCATTAACCCGATCACGCGAAGAATCTTGCTCTCTGCGGGCATGAGCCCCGGGATGCGCGTGCTCGACGTGGGCTGTGGCGCGGGTGACGTTACATTCCTGGTTTCCGAGATGGTTGGCAGCGGAGGTCAGGTCATTGGCGCAGATCGGGCTCCAGCGGCCCTGGCGGCGGCGGAGCGGCGTGCGGCGGCGCATCCGATCCAGAATGTCAGCTTCCGTGAAGGCGATCCCGCGGCACTTTCGTTCGACCGACCGTTCGACGCCGTGATCGGCCGCTACGTTTTGATGTTTCAAGCCGATCCTGTGGCCATGCTGCGTGGCGTCGCTCGTCATCTCCGGCCTGGAGGGACCATCGTCTTCCATGAGCCGGATTGGGACGGCTGTCGATCCAGCCCGCCGGCGCCGACCTACGACCACTGCTGTCGATGGATCGTCGAGACGTTCCGGCGCAGCGGTATCGAGACTAATATGGGTATCAAGCTCGATGCGGCATTCCGCGCGGCTGGATTGACCGCGCCCTCAATGCGCATGGAGGCGGTTGTGGGGGGAACCAATGGCGGCTTCGACTGGTCACACCAGACCGCCGAACTCATTGTCACGATGCTGCCGGAAATCCAGAGCCGGGGCGTTGCGACGGCCGCTGAGGTCGATATTGAAACTTTGGGACAGCGGATGCAGCGCGAAATCGAGGCGGGTAGCGTCATCGTGAGCCGTTCGGAAGTAGGCGCCTGGTCGCACGCCTAGAGCTAGCCATGACACTGGGCGGCTGCCTCTCACGAACGACTAAGGCGCATGTCCGCTCTTGGCGCGATCGAGGCGATGCGGACTTCGCCTACTCAGCAGCCGCCAGTGCGGGTCAAACGGCTTGGTTGGGTGGTTCTCTGCCGTCTGTCTCGTCGAGCGGAACGAGCAGGCAGCGCCATTAACGGACTAAGAGTGGATTCTTAGCCCGCACTTAGGGTCCGTACAGAAATTTTCGAATCGATTAGGTTCATTAGGCCGCGGCAATTGGCCGAATCCCGTCAAGGAACTGAAGCAGTTATTGTCATACGGGCCCTTAGTAGCCCCGCTCAAGATTTACGAGATTGGGTGATGTCATTGCCCAACTTGATCTGCTCGCACAGACCTGCCACCTGCGCTATGCCCGAATCGACCCAATAGCTTGCCACATGTGGTGTGATGGTCACCTTCGGATGGGCCCATAGCGGACTCGCCTGGTCGAGCGGTTCCGAGGTAAAAACATCGAGGCAGGCGCCTGACAGTTGCCCAGCGTCAATGGCGTGCAGAAGTGCAGCCTCGTCGACGTGTGCTCCGCGTCCGACATTAACGAGGTAGGCGCCGCGCTTCATCAGACGGAAAGTTTCGGAATTAAGTATTCCTCGAGTTTCGGTGGTCAGCGGCAGCGCGCACACGACGAAGTCTCGTTCAGCCAAGGCCTCCTTAAGCGCTGGGGCACCAGCGTAACAGGCCACATCGGCGATTTGCTTAGGGTTGCGGGACCATGCCGCCGTGCGATATCCCAGCTCGGCGAAGAGTCGCGCGGCCCATCCACCGATACGCCCAGCCCCAAGGATAACGATGCGGGTCTCGCTGGTCTTCCGTGGCGCGATCGGGCGCCATCTCTTCTGGGTCTGTTGGAGAGCATATTCAACGACATGGCGTTGCCGGCACAGTACTCTGAGAACAATGTACTGCACAACCTCAGAGGCAAGTTCGCGGGTCGCCAAACGTACGACGCCAACGCCCGCAGGCAGCTCACCCAGTTGCAAGCCGTCTATGCCCGCGCCGAGATAGGCAACTGCACGCAATCGCGTCATACCTTCAAAAAACCTGCGCGGCGTAACCTTATCGATCAGCACCAAGTCAATGTCGCCGGGATCGCCGTGATGGGGCCATAACCGGAAGTCGAGGCCCGAAACGCGCGCCTTGAGAGATCGCGCCCACTCCCCCGCGTCGATATAGTCGGGGTAATCATTCACCATCAGTAAAGTGAGTGCTTTCACCACTACCTCCTAAACACTCTGTTCGACGTACATCAGCCGGAATGGATCGAAGCGGCTATCCGGGCACGCCAGCCATGCGCATCGCCTCTGCGAAGTGATCACGATCTTCTTGACGACGGAATGGGTTGTTGTCGAGCAGAAGCTGGATGCATCCTTTGGCTGCTTGCTCAATGCCCCCCGGCCTTGCTTTCAGCCTCGCTACTGCTTTTTCCGCCCATAGCTTTGCCTCGGCAAGCCTATCAAGCTTGGCAAGTATAGCTGCGCCGAAAAAAGTCGAATCGATAAAGTAGTCGGGGACTCTGATCCGCGCGGCTAGGGCCTCGGGATACCGCCTTGCGGTAAATAGGGCAGTCGCCTGAAAGGCGATATACCAATCGGGGTATCGTGGATTGAGACGCATTGCCGCTTCGCCGCAGGCAACCGCCTTTTCCCCTTCTCCATACATTGCGAGCATGTAGCTGGCATTGGCGAGGCTGTCGGCATCATTAGGGTTGAACATGATGGCGCGACCACATGTTTCTTCATGCGCTCATAGTCGCCCCGATAGAGGCAAGGCCATGCCAGCGCGATGTGGGCTTGATAATCGGCTTCATCGAGCGCGAGGGCCCGTTTGGCGCAATCAAAGGCCATGTCATAAGCGCCTCTACCTTCTGCCGCAATTAGCAAATCAAGCGCTTCCATCTGGTAGGTCACCGCTAAACCGGAATAGGCGCGCGAAAAGCTTGGGTCTGTGGCAGCAGCCTTTTCGAAGTGCTGGCGCGCTTCAAGATTGTTCTGACCCACCGTCCACAAGAGATGTTTGCCGCGCAACCAATGGTCATAGGCGATGAGGTTTTCAGGGTGCTTACGCTTAGCGCGTTCCAAGGAATCGTCTTCGAGGCCCACCGCCAGCATGCCCACGATCCTCTGGGTTATCTCGTCCTGAACCGCAAACATATCGGCAATTTCTCGATCATAGCGCTCCGCCCAGATGTGGCTGCCGGTCTCAGCGTCGATGAGCTGCGCGGTTATGCGCAGACGATTCCCGGCGCGACGAACGCTTCCCTCGAGTACATAGGTCACGCCCAAGTCGCGTGCCACGTCGGGGATCTTCATCGTCCGTCCCTTGTAGGTGAACGAGGAATTGCGGGCGATGACGGACAGCGACCGAAAGCGCGAAAGTTCGGTAATGATGTCCTCTGTGATGCCGTCGGAGAAGTACTCCTGCTCTGGATCGCCGCTCATATTGACAAACGGCAAGACGGCGACCCACGGCTTATCGGGTAGCGACAGTGCGCGACGCACCAAGGCAGAGGTATCGGCTGGGCGCACTCGGCAAACGCGCACCAGCTGCTCGATGTTCTTCAGCGCCTGCTCGCCCATATCCTCGAACTGCAGATCGAGCCGGTTGCCCAGGTGGTCACGCACTGTGCCCGACACCGCTATGCCACCGGCCGGGGCGACGCTCTCAAGCCTAGCCGCAATATTCACTCCGTCTCCGAAGATGTCCTCGCCCTCGACGATGACATCGCCCAGGTTGACCCCGATCCGCAGTCGGATCGCGCGGTCCTCTGGCATGTCGGCGTTGCGCGCCTCCAGCCGCCGCTGGATGTCGACCGCACAGGCAACGGCGTTAACAACGCTGGGGAACTCAGCCAGAACCCCATCGCCGGTCGCCTTGAAAATCCTACCCATGTGTTCGGCGATCTTTGGATCGACCAGCTCGGCCCGCAGCGCCCTCAGCGTAGTCAGCGTGCCCATCTCGTCATGGCCCATGAGCCGGCTGTAACCGACCACATCGGCAGCGAGTATGGCGGCCAAACGGCGCTGCACGGCGCTCTCGACCACGCTCGGACTCCTCCCACGTGTGACGGCTCCGCTTTGGAGCCCAATCAACTACACAATACCAGCGCCTTATGTCAGGGCAATCGGGCGCTCGGATATGACGCCTCCCATCGGCAAGCCATTAGAAGCTACGACACGTACGGGCGGAATGACAGCTTTGGGTCATGGCCGTGAATTGACCCGGAGCAAGCGAGCTTCTGCTTAGGGTCGACTCTGGCCAGTGCGTGAAGGTCGGCTTAGGAGGCGCGACTCGAATGGCGCGAAATGGCGCGTCCCGCTGGTTCGAACATCCGCCCTCGAGAACGCCCTAAATGAGCGTCAAACGACTTGGTTGGGTGTTTTTTTGCCTTCCCTCTCGCCGATTGGAACGAGAAAGGAGCGCCAAATCCTGACGTACAGACGAACGGTCGATAAGGTCGCGATCCTGACCCACATTTCCAGTGCTTCTTCAGGCGGCCTTCAGAACTGTCTTTCTGACGAGTGCGATTTTGCACTCATCGATGAAAGCTGGCAAGAAATGGAGCGCAATCCAAGAACTGGCTCCGGCCGCAAGCGCTAGCGGAGAAGCTATCTCAATCCGGCTATTCTTGTATTTTTATTGATCTAAACAATGACTTATGGCGGTGAGGGAGGATTCGAACTCCGCGCTTGGAAGAGCGTCCTTCTCGTCCTCACCGTGCAGGCCGGTTACTCTGGGCGGCAGAGTGCCCTTCCGCGCTTCGTTTCCGATATCAGCGCCGGCAACTGACCAAGGCATAGCGGGCTCGTAACGATAAGGACGGTTCTCGCCATTTGAGGACCGCAACGGGTTGGCGAGTCTAGTCTGAGCGATCAAGCCCGCGCTCTGGACGAGGTCCCATCCTCACAGAATGTTCGCCCACCGGGCCAAACGTGACGCAACGGAACGGATGGTTCACCCGTAAGGTCTTGGGGAGATTGCGAAAGGAGACCAGCATATGACCTGCGAACGAGACGTCGGCACGTTCGAAGAGCCCGTGACCGTTTTGCTGTCCTCGGGCAAAGTCAGTGTTTCGAGCACCCGCGAAGCCGCCGAAATGCTGCTTTACCGCTGGCCCATTGGAGAAACCGGGCGCCGCATCCAGGCTCGCATGGCGTGCATGAAGGTGCTCGGCGGCGGCAGCGCACCGGAGGTAGCGCGCGTGGCATTTCTCAACGCCGCCAAGGAAGCGAAAATCCTGACTGCTTGACATCTCGTCAACGCGTGCCCCACCACTGTCCATCGTGCATCACTCTTGCAGCGGCCATTACATTTGTGCAAACATCGTGCGTCGATCTCGCAAGGCATGATCGCTTCCGGTGTGGTGGTTTACGTGTCGTGCCAGCCGGTCGACTTCCGCAAGGGCGCGGCAGCTTTGATGGCGCTGGTCAGGGATGGTGGCCTGGACCCGTTCTCGGGGGCGCTTCACGTATTCCGTTCGAAGCGTGCGGACCGGGTTCGCATCGTGTGGTGGGACGGCAGCGGGGTTTGTCTTTATTCGAAGACTCTGGAAGATCACAGCTTCTGCTGGTCTGCGATATCGGCCGCGCGCATGCGTCTCGACCACGCCCAGCTGATGGCGCTTCTGGCCGGGTTAGACTGGAAAAAGATCCGTCCGGCCAGGATCAGGCGGCCGTTATCGACGGGCTGAAACCGGCCTGCGGCAAGATGAATCATGCGGCTGGAACGGTTGGGAAAGCGGCTGTTTTTGTGCTTTGCTGCCTGCCATGGTTCTACCGGGTCTTGCCCTTCCCGACGACGTTGATGCGCTGAAGGCGATGATCCTTTCCATGGCTCGCGAGCAGGCTGCGAGCGAGGCCCGGATCGTAGTCGCCGAAGCTCGGATCGCAGCCTCCGAGGCGGAGGTCGCCCGGCTGAAGGCCGTCGAGAAGAGCGCCAACGAGCGGATTGCCAATCTCACGTCGATCCTGAAGGTTTTGCAGCGCACGCAACATGGCACGCGTTCCGAGCGGCTACGCCTGGCCATCGACGACGAGCAGGCCTCCTTTGCCTTCGAAGAGGTCGAGACCGGCCTTTCTGCGATCCGCAGCGAACTCGATCACGCAGTCAAGGGCAAGCCAAAGCGCGCAGCGCGTCCACGCAAGGGTTTTGCAGCTCATCTCGAACGCATCGAGGAAGTTATCGAGCCGGAAATCCCGGGCGACTGCGAGGGGCTGGAAAAGGTTCTGATCGGCGAGGATCGATCCGAGCGGTTGGACGTCGTGCCGCCGAAGTTCCGGGTCATCGTCACGCGCCGTCCCAAATACGCTTTCCGGGGCCGTGACGGCGTGGTCCAGGCTCTGGCGTCGGCGCACATCGTTGAAAGCGGCCTGCCGACGGAGCGGCTGCTCGCCTATATCGCCGTGTCGAAATACGCCGACGGCCTTCCGCTTTACCGGCAGGAGACGATCTATCTGCGCGATGGCGTTGAACTCAGCCGGTCGTTGATGGCGCAGTGGATGGGGCACCTGGGCTTCGAGTTGCAGATGCTCGCCGATTACATCCTTGAGCGCGTCAAGGAGGGCGAAAGGGTCTTCGCCGACGAGACGACCTTGCCCACCCTTGCCCCCGGAGCGGGGAAAACCACGAAAGCCTGGCTATGGGCCTACGCACGGGATGATCGACCCTATGGCGGAACCAGTCCGCCAATGGTTGCCTATCGTTTTGAAGACAGCAGAGGCGCGGATTGCGTGGCGCGCCACCTCGCCGGATTCAGCGGCATCCTGCAAGTGGATGGCTACTCGGCCTATACCAGCCTGGTCAAGGCACGGGCCAAAGCCGGCAGCAATGAAACAATCCGGCTCGCCGGCTGCTGGGCTCACCTGCGGCGCAAATTCTACGACCTGCACATCAGCGGGATCTCGCAGGCCGCGACGGATTCGATCATCGCCATGACCGAATTGTGGAAGGTCGAGGACGAGGTTCGCGGCAAGGATGCCGGAAGCCGCGCCGCGCTCCGTCAGGAAAAGTCCGTGGCCATTGTCGCGAGCCTCTTCGATCTATGGGAAGCGGAACTGGGCAAGGTCTCCGGAAAATCCAAGACCGCCGAGGCGATCCGCTACGCGCTCACCCGGCGGGAGGCGCTGGAACGCTTTCTGATGGACGGTCGCATCGAAATCGACTCCAATATCGTCGAGCGTGCAATCAGGCCCCAGACGATCACGCGAAAGAATAGTCTATTCGCCGGCGGCCAAGGCGGTGGACGAACCTGGGCTACGGTAGCCACCTTGCTGCAATCCTGCAAAATGAACAGCGTCGATCCGCTCGACTGGCTCTCCCAGACCTTGACCCGCATCGCTCAAGGCTGGCCGGCATCCGAGATCGAAATGCTCATGCCTTGGAACTTTAGGCCTGACGTTATCGGCTGACCGCTTACGCGCGATCAGCCTATCACGTACGATTTGGCTTTGCAGGCGATGCGGCTGGCCCGCGGCTGCTGACTAGAAGCGATCGGCCGAACCAAAGAAGAGGCGCTCCCTTGTTTCGCGCCGTATCCCCATCTAGCCTGCACTATTGTCAGTTGAGGTGACGGGTATGAAACAGAATCAGGTTGGCATTCAGCGATCATTCGCAAGCAACGCATTGGCCATCGGGCTTTTGATATCGAGCATATCTCTGGCAGGGTGCACTACAGTCTCAAATAGCGGTGCGGATGGTCGACGCCGCCGTCCGGCACCTATACGGATATTGTCGTTGTGACGGTCACCTTTTGAGATAAGCGCATGGAGCCGGCGCTTGCTGGGGATTGCCCAGGCCCGGCACGATGCTCCGCCCGACCCCCTACTCGTGCCGGGCACACTCCTCCGGGTCGTTAGTCACTGCTCTCAAGCGGCTCCCCTATCTCGAAGACGCTCCCGCGTGCTGAGCAGGCGTTGATCAATTGACAAGCAGCGTGTGATCGTAAGGTTTCGCCAGCAGTGGTCCTCCATCGCACCAGCCTCCCGCATCGGCTGCGGCGTCCGATACCCTGACGTGAGGATCACCTTCACGCAAGGAGATCGGTGGGCGTATCCGGGCGGGCGCGTTGCGCAAGTCTATTTCGCGCCAAAAGGGGCGAGGGATGTCCTAGATTAGACTGGACCAGCCGCATAAGCGTCGGAGGCGTACCCGTCGAAAACGAACTCGTGTTTGAGGTTCCGGTCCGCGGAACAGCAGTTATCCAGAAATGGAACTGACTTTGAACTGTTTCGCTTGCCCGGTTGACAATCGAGGGGTCCCGTTCGGCGATCACCAAGCCTTTAAACTGCACGAGCTGTAAGCCCGTCCGTAAAGCACCCTTACCTTTAGTCGTAATACACGACACGGTCCCGTCCTTCCGACTTGGCGCGGAAGAGCGCCAGATCGGCCGCCTTGATGAGGTCATTTGGCGTGTGGTTCTCATCAGGCACCATGGTTGCAACACCGACGCTGATTGTCACCCGCTCAGAACCGTGTGGAATGCTCAAGGCTCGCACGCTCTGCACGAGCCGCTCGGCCATAGCGCCCGACTGCGCCTGCAAAATATCGACCACCACCACGACGAACTCTTCGCCGCCGTAGCGCGCCGCGAGATCGGTCGAGCGGTTGCAACTGCTTTGGATTACACTGGCGACCTGCTTCAGCACCTCGTCGCCTGCCATGTGGCCATAGGTGTCGTTGTAGCGCTTGAAGTGATCGGCATCGATCATAAACAACGACAGCGGGCTCTTCGTGCGGACCGCGCGCTTCCATTCCGCCGCGAGATATTCATCGAAGTAGCGCCGGTTTCCCAGACCTGTGAGACCGTCAATCCGTGTGAGACGTTCCAGCTCGAGATTCGCGCGCATTAATTGCCGCTGGCTTTCTCGCAGGGCCCTGTATGCCTCCTCTCGCTGAACGTGGTCAAGATAGGCCCGGGAGTGATAACGGACACGAGCGACCAACTCGATACGGTCCGGCAGTTTGACCAAATAGTCGTTCGCTCCGGCCTCGAATGCCTCGCCCTTGATGGCCGGATCTTCTTTACTTGACAGCACGATGACGGGGACAGAATGCGTCGAGGAATTCTTTCGGTATTGCCGTACCAAGTCCAGCCCATCAACGCCCGGCATGACAAGATCCTGCAGGATGACCGTTGGCTTCACTTCGTCGGCAACTGTAGTCGCTTTGAGCGGATCGGTGCAGAAGTGGAAATCTATGTCCGGCTGGTTTGCGAGCGCGCGCCGGACCGCTTCACAGATCATTATCTGGTCGTCCACCAGCAGAACCATTGACGAGTAATTGTCTGCCAGGGGTGAGACGAGATTGGATTTGCCCGTCATAGAATAACCTTTCAGCAAGATGGGCCGCACGCCTCGATTAGGCGCGGGGCGATTGAGTCAAGCGGTAGGATCTCGACAGCGGCACCGATGGCAGCGGCGGCTTTGGGCATCCCATAGACCGCACTCGACGCGCTGTCTTGAGCGATTGTCAAATGCCCTTTGTCGCGTAGCAGCTTGAGCCCTTGGGCACCATCTCTACCCATGCCCGTGAGCAAGACACCGATCACGACACCCGGCCACCACTGCGCGGCGCTCTCAAGGAATACATCTACGGAGGGACGGTAGACGTTGTCGTGCGGCTTCGGGGTATAGCCGAGCTTGTGGGCTGACTTGAAGACGAGATGATCAGCCGTGGCCGCAATTAGAACGGTGCCGGCCTCGGGCTCATCTCCTTCGCGTGCCGGACGGATTGGAAGTGCCGCATGCTGGCCGAGCCAGTTTGCAAAACCGGGTACGAACTGCGCATCGAGATGCTGTACGAGAACTATTGCGGCCGTGAAATTGCTCGGAAATGCGCCGAGGATCGCGGCAACAGCTGCGGGCCCGCCCGCAGACGCGCCGATGGCAATAAGGTGCTGTGCCGATGACACAGACGGGGGCAATGTCCGTGTGCCCCAATTTGAAGACGGCGCGTCACGTACGAGTTTGCTGATCGTCGTTATCTTCTTGATGAGAAGCTGTGCGGACCGTCCGGACCCCGGGCCGTCAGAGCCGATCGAGGGGATGTCGACCGCGTCAAGCGCGCCATACCCCATTGCTTCATAGACACCAGGAATGTTGGCCTCAATGCTCGCCGTGACCAGCAGAATCAGGCATGGCGTCTTCGCCATGATCCTGCGCGTAGCCTCGACGCCATCCATTTCCGGCATCACCAGGTCCATGAGGATCAGGTCCGGGAGGTCTCGTTGGCAGGCCTCTACTGCCTCACGCCCGTTAACGGCGATCCAGGCCACCTGATGTTCCGGGGTTGATACAACCAATCGCCGCAGAAGCTCGACCGCAAGAGGCATATCGTTGACGATAGCGATCCTCATTGATGGATACACACGCTGCGCCTCATTCTGTCGCCTGGCCGATCAGGTCGACGACTGCATGGAGCAGTGTCTCGTCGTGGAAACTCCCTTTAGTCAGGTAGTAGTCCGCGCCGGCGTCCAGACCTCGCCTGCGATCGTCTTCGCGATCTTTGTACGACACGATCATGATCGGGGTGTTCCCGAGCCGGCTGTCCTTCTTCATCAAGGTCACCAGTTCGATGCCGTCCATGCGCGGCATATCAACATCGGTGATAACAAGATCAAATGGTTCAGACCGTATGGCGTTCCATCCATCCATACCATCAATCGCCACCTCGACCTCATAGCCGTTATTGTCCAGCAGCTTGCGTTCGAGCTCACGTACCGTCAAAGAATCGTCGACCACCAGAACGCGCTTGCGCCGCCTAAGATCGGGGCTGGTAGTACCACGCCGCAAGGTGCGTAGGCCGCCGGATGACGCGAGCTTGTCTACTGATCGGATCAGATCGTCGACATCAACGATAAGCACGGGCGAACCATCTTCCATCAACGCCGCCGCGCTGATGTCCTTGACCTTGGCAAAGCGAGGATCTAGCGGCCGGACCACCAACTCGCGCTCGCCCAGGAAGCGGTCGACAATCAACCCGTGGGTTTCACCGTGATCACCATTAATCAGAACGACTGAAAGTTCATCGGCGTCTGCTTGCGGCTCAGCGCGGTCAAGAACCTCGTGCGCGGTGACTAGTCCGATCTGTCGATCCTCGAAGCGGAAATGCGGCCGGCCTTCGAGCAGTTCGATGCGCGTGCGCGGCAACTTTATCGTGCTGGCGATGCCTGCGAGCGGGAAGGCGTATGGCTCTCCGTCAATGTCGACGAGCAGCGTGCGGAGCACCGACAAGGTCAACGGCAGCTGTAGTTGAAATCGGGTTCCGAAGCCGAACTCTGAGGAGACGGTTGCGAGGCCTCGGACCTGCTTGGTCATCGCCTGTACGGCATCGAGCCCCACGCCGCGTCCGGAGATGTTGCTAACCGTCGCTTTCATCGAAAAGCCTGGCAGAAACAGAAATTCGAGCAATTCCGCTTCGGCAAGTCTGCCGACGGTCTCCTCTGTCGTCAGGCCGCGCGCCACGACCGTCTCGCGCAGCTTGTTCAGATCGATTCCCCTTCCGTCGTCCGCGACGATTATCTGCAGCAGGCCCGCATTGTGCCGTGCTTCGAGCCTGATGACACCTTCTTCAGATTTGCCGGCTGCTATACGTTCGTCGGTCGTTTCGAGCCCATGGTCGACAGCATTGCGGAGGAGATGGCCGAGTGGTGCCTCGAGTTGGTCCAGGATGTCGCGATCGATGCCAGTTGAGCCCCCGACGATGTCTAACCGCACGTTCTTCCCCAAGGTTCGGCCAAGGTCGCGCACCGTCCTTGAGTAGTGCCGGACGCCATCCTCGAAGGGGCGCATGCGACTCGCCAGCGTTTCGTCATAGAGTCGGTTCGCAAGGTCAGTGGCTCTGCGGTCAATCGAGTCCAATTCGTCAAGGCGCTCTGCGAGGAACGTCTGGCTCAGCCGAAGTTTTTGCAGCGCCTCTGCCAGTGCTTGCACCGCCCGATCGTCCTTAGGAATCTCGGCCAGTGCGTCGCCTAGCACGTCGAAGGCAATGGCCAGATCCGACTGAATCCGTTTCAGTCGAAGTAGGCCGCCCGTAAACGGCCTGAGGCGACGAGCCTCCATCAGGGACTCACCGGCAAGCCCTAGTAAGCGGTTTAGACTATCGGCCGTTACCCGCACCATACGGTCGGAACCGACGCCGCCAAAAGGTTGAAGAAGTGGTTCCGATCGAGCGAGGACGCTCGTCTCCTTCGCCGAAGAGGCCCACGGCGCCTCCTGCGGGGCAGCATTTGAGCCGGCGAGCTCCGTCTCTGATGCTGTCGATGGGGAGGATGCCTGCTCAAGCGCCAGCAGAAAACCGGCTATTTCCAGTTTGGCGCTCTCATCGGCCGAGGCAGGCTCACTCGCTATGGATCCGAGGAGATCGACGCCTTTCAAAAGTGTATCGATGTGCTCGCGACTCAGGCTGAGACGCCCCCGCTGTGCGGCGACCAGGCACTCTTCCATCGCGTGCGCAACTTCCACCGCCGGCGTCAGATCGACGATCCGGGCCGCCCCCTTCAGCGAATGGGCAGCCCGCATGCAAGCGTCGAGACTCTGGGCGGACACGGGATCGCGTTCGAGCGCTAGCAGACCGGACGTCAGGGCCTGCGACTGCGTCTCCAATTCGGCCCGAAAGAGGTCGAGCATCGAAAATTGGCTGTAGTCCGCGCCGCTCATGCGATAGCTCGATCGAGCATGGCCAGCAGCAGCGCCTCGTCCAGACAACCGACCGCGCCCCTTCGCCACGAGACCATGGCTGCCGTCATGGTCGAGGACGCCTTGCCAACGGTAGCAGGCAAGGCAAGCTTGTCGCTCTGTTTGAATCGATAAATGCCGTGCATTTCGTCCACAGCAAAAGCAACGCGCTTGTCGCTGTTGCCGACGACGATAAGACGCGGAAATGCCTTGGTCCGCGTGTCCTGTACCCGCGTTTTGCGGTCGTCTACTCCGAGCAGTTTGGCCAACGAAATGCAAACCAGCAATTCGCCTCGAACATTGACAATGCCGAGAACCGCACTGTTCCTGCGGTGTGGCAGCGAATGAATGCTACGCAGCTCGGCCACTTCTTGGAAGCAGCCAACCGGAAGCGCCAGCCATTCCTCGCCGAGACGAAAGACAACGACCGTCTGAAATGCACTGCTCTCGGCATTCCCGACTGCTTCATCGGTCCTTGCCTGGGCAAAATGTCGGGCCCACTCGTCCCGATAGCCGGGCGGCAGCGGACGGTTCAGGAGGTTCCGTGCGATTTCCTTATAGGTCGGGCAGTTCCGGCAGTGGAGATGTTGCTCCAGTTCAGGGCACGATCTGTCACCACGAACGCCTATTTGCCGCCAGCAGTCGCCGATGGCGATGTCCGGCACCGATGATGCGCTACCGGGCTCAGCTGACGTCAAGTGCCGCTCCTTTTCCCAATCCGACCGAGCCGCCCGGTGAGTGCCTCGGCACCGGCGATGTCACCCTGCTTGCGAAGCAGCAGCGCAAGATGCGCGAGGGCTTCTTGATGGCGGGGTTCGAGATAGAGGGCCTTGCGATAGTTCTGGATCGCCTCGGAACGCGCATCTTCTGCATCCTGAGCTAGCCCGAGCAGATAGAAGATTTCCGGCGAAGGACCGTATTCCCCGAGATGCGTCAGCGCGAGTTCCTTTGCTTCCGCAACTCGTCCGGCATTGGCGGTGCGTTCTACAGAAGCGAGGCTTTGGGCCGCCCGCTCGGAAGGGTGGAAGGAGCGCTCCACTTTCGCTGCATTACTGGAGGCCGGCCGGATCGGGCTCAGCACTTTGCTGACGTCAGAGATAGGAGCAGGGGTGGCCGGACCGAAGCGCGACTTGGAGGGGGCAACCGTCCGGGGCGCCTTAGCCGGCTCCACGTTCGTGAACGCAAATGCCATCGGTAATCGCGCTGAAGCAAAGCCGTGCAGAATCGGAAGGCCTGATTCCGCTGGACCGACGAGCAGCAGGCCATCTGGCGCGAGGAGGGTCTTCAGACAAACCAGCGCGCGGTCTTGCAGGTTTCGGTTGAAATAGATCAGCAGGTTGCGGCAAAAAATAATGTCGTACGGTGCCGGCCCATACGAGGCCGCAGGATCAAACAGGTTGCCAAGCCTGAACCGGACTTGCTTCAGGACCCGCACCTCAGGCCGTAGTCCGCCTTCGGCCGCTTCGAGATAGCGCCCTCTGAATTCGAGAAAATCGCCGCGAAATGAGTTGCGCCCGTAGACCGCGCGCTCCGCGGCCGCGAGATTGCCCGTGCTCACGTCGACTGCGTCAATCTTGAAATCCTGTGCTCCGAAACCAGCATCGAACATGGCCATCGCCATCGAATAGGGCTCTTCGCCTGTCGAACATGGTAGGCTCAAGAGCATTATGGGTTGACCCGGCCGCATGCGCGCCCGTGCATGACGCGTCATTGCAGTGAAAGCTTCACGATCTCGGAAGAACCATGTCTCCGGTACGACAACCGCGTTGATCAGTTCCTGGAGCTCGGATGGGGAGCCAGCCAGCAACTGCCAATAATCTTGAAGCCCGCTGATCCGGCAGGCTGACATCCGCTCCCGGAGCGCGTGACGGATCACCGACAGACCGACAGTGCCGCTGTCCAGTCCAATCTTTTCCCTCAATAGCTGTTCGACCGCACCAAACATCATGAACTCATCGCGACCTGACGGAACAACGTTTTGCGAATGTCGTCCGATAGCAGCGCTTCGGCCCTGACCCACTGGACAAGTCCTCTATCGTCGGACGCCACGGGGCCCAAGTAGGGCGGAGTTCCCGCCTCCATCCCGGACGGCGCGAAGTCAGAAGGATCCCGCTCGAGCATATCGGTCGCTCGTTCAGCAACAAGCGCAAGCAGGTGGTTCTCACCATCCTTGGTTGGATAGCGTATCAGAACGATTCGTGTGCTCAGCACCAGCGCCGAGGGGCGGCCAAGCGCAAGCAGGCTGAGATCGATCATGGGAACGGGTAAGCCCCGGCAGTTGATTAGGCCTACTACGCCGTTCGGCGCGCCCGGCAGCGTTCTCACGCCAATGTAAGGCAGGACCTCTTCAACCTGCTCCATGTCCAGCACATACCGGTCGCCACCTATACAGAACCCGAGGAATAGCATAGTCGTCCTAGCTCGCAGGCACCTCTCGTAGCGCCCGCAGTTTGAAACGGGAAATGCTGCTGCGTAACCCGCCCGAAACCTGATTGAGTTCGTCGATCGCGAGCGTGGATTGCTGGAGGGATTCAACCGTTTGCTGAGCGGCTTCGCTCAATTGTATCAGCGTCTCACTGATCTGCGCTGCGCCCGTTGCCTGGGCCTGCATTCCTTCATTGGCGACTTCGAAGCGTGGCACCAAGCCCTGGACCTGCTGAATAATCTCGTAGAGTTGGCCGCCGACCTGCTGCACATCTTGCATGCCACGTCGGACCTCCTCGGAGAATTTGTCCATGCCCATGACGCCGGCTGCGACGGCGGATTGAATTTCCTTGACCATCTGCTCGATGTCGTATGTCGAGACGGCGGTTTGGTCGGCAAGCCGCCGGATCTCCGTTGCCACGACCGCAAAGCCTCGCCCATATTGGCCCGCCTTTTCAGCCTCGATTGCGGCGTTTAGCGAAAGAAGGTTGGTCTGGTCGGCAACCTTGGTGATCGTGGTCACCACCTGATTGATATTGCCGGCCTTCTCGCTCAGGATCGCAAGTTTGGAATTAATCGCGGTGGCGGCTTCCATGACGTGCTGCATGGTTGCCTCCATGCGTGCCAGCCCTGCTTGTCCGCCGGTGGCGAGCGTGGCGGTTTGCTCGGCGACCGCAGAAACTTCGCTCATCGTTCGTACGAGCTCATTGGAGGTTGCCGAGATTTCCTTCGCGGTCGCTCGGATTTCGGTCGTAGTGGCCGCGATCTCATTTGCGGTTGCCTGCTGTTCCTTTGAGGTGGCGGCCACCTCGGTTATCGATGTGTTGACTTGAATGCTGGATTTCTGAACCTGGCCTATCAGCGTGGTGAGATCATCGGCCATGGTGTTGAAGCCCTCAGCCAGCGTGTCAAACTCGTCCTTGCGCTTCAAATCGAGGCGCCCGCTGAAGTCGCCCAGGCGCATTACACGGACGAGATCGACCAATCGGCCAAGCGGGACACTAACGGCACGGAATAGAAGATAGCCGCACAAAAGGGCCAAACCGAGTGCTACGAGGAACCCGGCAATCAGGCCCAACTTCGCTGTGCGGACGATCGAACCTATCTTTTGGGTCGAGCTGTTTGCCTCTCCTCTATGGTCCTCGACCATGGCTTGCAGAGCCGATTGCAATTTCCGAAAGATCGGCTCCACATTGTTCTTGATGGCCGGGCGCTCGTTGGGGATCTCTCCCTTCGCCAACGCGGCACGACTGGCATCCAGTACGGCGGCTTCGGCTTGGCGGAATTGATCGGCGAGGTCCTTGACGACAGCGTAGTTCTGCTTGTCCAAATCGGACTCAATGGTCTCTTCATACTCGTCCATCGACCGTTGCAGGGCGTCGCGGTTCGCCTTGATGGTAGTCTCGAAAGCCCGCTTGTCGGCAGGATTGTCCTGAAGAGCATATTCCTGGAGAAGACTATGGGCATCCATCTGTCCCATCATGATCTGGGTGCTGTGATAGAGGTCCGGAAGAGTTTCCTTTTCCACGCTGGTCGCTTCTTGCTCCGTCTGGAGAAACCAAACGTATGTAATGATGGCCATAACCGACATGACAACCAGAACGGCCGCGAAACTGGCGAGTATGCGGCGGCGTATCGTCAAGCTGTTCATCGGGCTCAGTTCCGCCAGGGCGCTAATTGATTTGTTGGCACGACTAGCCCAGCACCGCGTTGCGACTATGCCGAACAGGCGAGATTCATTCGAATCGCGGAATCTAATATTGGAAACGTTTCTTTTCCGTTCACGTCGCGCCCACAAGCCGCCTGCGAACGGCATGTACGCGTCCAAACCAATGGTCGATCGCATCGGCCGCAACTGGAAAGTATCTCCCACATCGAGCGTGGCAACCAACTCCCCTCCATTGAAACGCTCGTGAGTCGCGCGTGTTCTCAGCGACGGATTGCTTCGAAGGCCTGGCAAGGGGGCGCGCTGTTTCGCGCGAGAGCGCACATAGCTCGAGGTGGAACTCCTGGAAGCGCCGTGCAATTGGCGCTTAGGGTTGTCAAAGTGGAGCGCGTGCAGGTGAGGCCTGCTTGCCGTGCACGCTTTGCGCTGGCGCAAATCTGATTTCATTTGTCGCGGCTATGGCCGTTAGCCTACCCACGAGGGCGAAACACTCGCAAAGTCAATCATCGAGACTGGAAACGCTAACCCGATACGCGACTGGCGCCGCCGGTTGAAGAGAGGGCCAGCGACCAGCAGCGTGCTCGCCGAGTGCGGCCGCGGGAACTTGTGCCGGCCGCGCCAAGGAGCGGATATATCAAATGGAGCGCAATTCTTAGCCATTCCTTCATCCATCTTTCGTTAAATACCCCATGGAAATGGGGCGCCCCATATCGAGGCGGTTGGTTCGGTGTTTGCGACGAGGCGTCGGGACGAGCGGCAACGTTGCTACTATTTTTGCCCTATCTTTGCCGATTGTCGTCGGCGCAGCGGGTCTCGGTATCGAGACCTCCTACTGGTACTTTAGCAGCCTGAAATTACAGGCGGTGGCGGATGCGGCAGCCTATGCTGGCGCTTTGGAAAAGGTTTCGGGATCTGACAAGCCAACGATAGTCGCCGCCGCGACACTGTCAGCGACGACGAACGGCTGGGACCCGTCAACAGGCACAATCGAAATCTTCACTCCCCCGTCCTCTGGCCCGAATGTCGCCCAAAAGGCCGTCGAGGTCATCGTTCATCAGACCCTCGATCGGTTTTTCACATCGATATTCACGCAAAACGCGATCGGCGCACGGGCAAGAGCGGTGGCTTTTATCACTGACGCCTCAAAGGCCTGCGCTTTGTCGCTCAATCGTTCCGCCCCGAGAGCGGCGCTGTTTTCCGGCAGTTCGACCATAAAAATGACGGGCTGCTCCGTCATGTCCAATTCCATTGCCGCCGATGCGATCAAGCTTCAGGGATCGGCAAACCTTCAGGCCGACTGCCTGATATCGGCCGGCGGTGTTTCGTTGAACAACCCCGTGACGACTGTTTGCGCCAGCCCGATAACCCAGGCCTTACCCGCTGGTGATCCCTTTGCCGACCTGCTGGCGCCACCAGCCACAACCCCCTGTCAAAACTCGAAATTGTCGACCCTGAACCCCGGGACATACTGCAGCGGGCTGAGCTTGAGCGGCAATGTTGCGCTCGCGCCCGGCGTGTACGTCATTCAAGGCGGTGATTTCAAGGCGAACGCGAACGCCAATATTTCCGGCGACGGAGTCATCATTTATCTGGCCGGCAGCTCGGGCGTCAGCATGAACGGCAACGCCACCGTCAAGCTTAGCGCACCGACGTCGGGCACGTATTCCGGTGTGCTGTTTTACGGCAACAGGGCTAACCTGGCGGGATCGAACACGTTCAATGGCACGGCGGACTCGCTTTTGACCGGCGCTTTGTATTTTCCAACCCAGGATGTCAATTTTCTGGGCAATTTCTCTGGCAAAGGTGGTTGCACGCAGGTCGTCGCCAGTACCTTGCAGTGGTCCGGCAACACGAGCATCAGCCAGGATTGCACGAGCCTCGGAATGCGCGACATTCCGGCGACGCAATCCGTTCGGCTTGTGGAGTAATCTTCGTGGAACGGCGATCCGTCCGGATGTTCCGGAGCGATTCGGGTGTTGCTGCGGTAGAGTTTGCGCTGATTGTGCCGATCCTTTGCCTGGTACTTCTTGGCGTTATTAACGGCTGGTCTTTCGTATCAAGCGCGTTGTCGATGCGTGCAGGCGTCAAAACGGCGGCGAACCTCGTGATGCAAGGCGCGGCCGACGACGCGGCTACCCAAGCCGTCGCCCTTTCGAGCTGGGAAAATCATCCCGATGACGCGCAGGTGACGCTGAGCCGGAAATATATGTGCGGGATCACCGTGGTCGATCCATCTGTCCTGTGCGACAGTTTGAAAGCTCCCGCGGTTTTCGTCGAAATCCAGGCGACAGCCACCTGGTTCCCGCCCTTCAGTTTTGGCGATTTTTCCCTCTCGCGCGGGATCAGCCACAAACAGGTGATTCGTGTCCGCTAAAGCGGGAGCCTTCATACGTGGGGTATCAGGCGGAGCCGCATTGGAGTTCGCGCTGATCGCGCCTATTCTGATAATGCTTTTGATCGGCATCTTCGCATTCGGCTGGGCTCTGAATGCCATGTCGAGTGTTCGCTATACTCTGGAAACGTCCTCACGAGCGCTGCAAATGAAGAACTCGCTGACCGAAGCCGAGATAAAAGCGATAGCCACGGCAAAATTGCTGAGTTTGGGATTAAGCGATGTCAACATAACAATAGCAATCGACGCCCCCAGCGGCGGCTTTCGAATGGCCCATCTGACCGCCAAATATGCGTTCGTGATTGAATTCCTGTATTTCGACCGGTATCCGATTAATTATGCGACAACCGTCACGGTTCCGTTGATTGGAACATAAGGCTCATTCTAGTCGGACGCCGCAGCTAGTTCTCCATCAAAAAACCTGCAGCGAAGCTCTTCCTTGCCGCAAGGTGCTTCACGCGGGCTTTGATCCCCGGCTTGACCCATTGTGGGGTCGCCGGCGGCCTTGGCAAGCCCTTTGGTAGGAGGCCGGCATGCTCCTGAAACGTACTTCCACAACCGATCCCGCATGTCACGCCGCCTCTGACGATAACGCTATGTTCATCAGCCAAGCTCAATTATCTGGCAGACCAAAAACTACACGAAGCGACAGACGCCGGGAATTAGGCGAAATGGCTGAAGACGAACAGAGGCGCCAACGCAGGCAGCGCGTCTTCAAGGGCGCAACAATCCTGACCGGCATGACCCATTCCGAGGTCACGTGCACGGTGCGCAACATGCATGCCGGCGGCGCCGAACTGAAGGCCTCGATCGACGCTCGCGTCCCCGACGAATTCCTGCTCTATGTGCCGACCGACGGCATCGCCTACAAGGCGGTGGTTCGTTGGCGTCGCGAAGACCGCATCGGCGTCATGTTCACCGGCACCGAGCCAAAGCCGCACTGGCACTACGGCTAAATCCCCTGAACCACACCTCGTAGCCGTATGCTGGGCGGTGATTGACCCCGTCCTTTGGACGCCTTGTTCCTCCTCCAGAATTTCTTCGACTTAGGTGGCCGACAACCATTCTGGCGCCGACTGACTGCTCGCTTCCATTATCGGTTTGCCGACCATCGTTGGAGATTTCAGAATAGCTACTGCTCTCGCCCTCTCCACCGTCCTGATGGTTTAAACAGTGCCCGTGCATTTCGAGACGGTCCGAGTCGTCGCGAGGATGCGGCGCTGGTGGGGTCGGTCTGCTCGTGTGGAACTGCTCGCATTCATCACGCCTGCGTTGGTCGCGCACCTGCTCGGTATTGGGCAGGGGTAATAAAAGGCGCTGTTCCCCCACAAGCAGAAAACCGGCCTCCCCCTTGCTTCGGCCTGCGGCCTGCAGCACCGACAAGGCACCCGCTAGCGGGTGCCGCCGTCCATCTTTTCATGCCGTCGCGAATCGTCACGTGATCGGTCCGAAAGGTGATGGTTTTGGTCCGTCGAGACGACAGCGACATTCGCCTGACTGGGAACGACAGGGTCAGAGTGCCTGTCATATCAGGGAACGTCGTGCAATTTGTCGACCAGCCCACAAAGTTCCAAAAAAACGGACCGTTCGCTTTGAGGTTGAGTTGCGCCTTAGTGCTTCCCTTGTGATCTTCCTCAGCGTCCGCTGTTTTGACAGGGAGCGCATTGGTCATTCGGCCCATCGCGCTTTTCTGCGGCCCGCCGTTTCGCCCGACATCATGGAACGATATCGCCCCCCATGTATTAGAAACCCATGGACACTATGGAACCCCACGGCCACGGGATGGCGGCCGATTTTTTGACATCGGAAGTTGCCAATGCCAGGCAGCGCATCCACCGGACCGAGCTCGCACTTCAACGCACTGAAGAAATGCTGGCCGAAAATCTTGCGCTGTGCAGCAGGATACGAACTGCGGTCGAGGCCGCAGACCGCTTGGTGAAGATCGATCCCCCGAGCTTTGAAGGACGTCGCGCGGGTTGAACTGGGCCGGCGGTTGATTCGTCGCGACCTTCAGGCCACCGGCACCACTCGCGCTCAAGCACGGCGGCAACCAGGTCGACAGACGGCGAGCGCAGCTCATGGTGCGCGGCCTGGTGCTCGCGAGGAACCTGTCATCGGGCATGCGCTCCACTGCCTCGAAATGCCATCGCGCGCGCGGCGCCAACAGAAGGAAGACGTGGGGCCTGAGGCCCCCCACCCCCATTCCGTTCCGCTTCGCGGACGGACATGCTCGCTCCCTCGCTCATGCGGCACTATCCGGTGTTGAGCCATATTGCTTTTGAGAGTGAAGGATGCGGCTGATCGCCGTCGCATAGCGGCTGATCTCGGCGTCGATCTGGCTTGGGGTAAAGCCTCGGCGTTCGAGCTTCTTCCGCTCCGGTGCAACATGCAGCGACCAGTAGCGCTGTCCGGCTTGGTAGGTGCGAGCGTTCAGCGCGGTTGGTATGCTGCGAAGACGTAACCTTGCAGCTCGACTAAGGCGATCGGTCCCTTGGGAATAGTGCCGTCGGTATGGAAGATCGCATCGGCACTGTCCTTCCAGCCCTGATTGAAGAGGCCCGTATCCGCTGCCCTGCTGTAGGTAACGAACCCCTCCCCGTTGCGGGCTCCGACCTCTTCCATCCAAGCCGTGGCAGCACCCAGTGATTCCCAAATGCGATCGACAAAGTCCTCATCTCCGGTCCTGTCGGCGTAGGACGAAGCCAGATAGATGTGCAGCGGAGTGGTGTCGACGCCATCATAGTAACGGCCGAACGGCAACTCGCGAAGCACGGCCATCTTGCCCTTGCGCATTTCGTGCATGATCTTGCCTGGCTCCGCGTCTCCGAAGACGGAAGTCTCGGTCGATTGGTAGCGGGCGAGAAACGCCAGCACGCCACGGGCAAGCTCGGGATTGAGCCAGAGCATCTGCAAGGCGGAAATGACTCCGTCGCGACCAAAGGCGGTTGAGAACCATGGAATGCCGGCATACGGGTATGGTCCCGTCTCGAGGTCGGTTGTCAGGAGCGCGATGTCGGTACGTATGCGGGCCAGCCAGTCATTGAACACGCGTCCGGAACTGAAAACGGTGGCGCCTTGCCGGCGCTTTGAGCGAATCGCACATCGCGCTCGCGCAGCGGCGGCACGAAACCGGTCACTGGACGGAATCTCTTCGCCGTGACCGACCATCCAGATGGAGGATCCTGCGGTCACGGCTCGGCACGACAATGCGGAACTCGGCGTAACTGGAATGCACCTGATCCGGCTCCGCAATGACCGACTGGCGCGCTACATTATCAAGCCCTTCGTACCGAAATGTGACGCTTGCCTCACCAATCAGCGCGTCAGGGGCACGACCGCGACGGCTACGCGTGGTGCCGCGCACCTCGAACATGTCTCGGAAATCGGCATCGAAGTCGAGACGGACCGGCAACGCAATCTCGCGCGAGAAGTAGTTGGTGAAGGTAATGCGCTCGAGCAACGGGGGGTCTTCGCGCGAGCCAGTTATCCGGTCTCCCGCTCAGAAATTTCTACCAAATATTCCGACCTCCTGATGGAACCCATTCGTTGCGGGCGAGTTGCGGCTCATTGGGACGGACTTCCCGAACATGACAACGAGCAACAAAGCAGACCATCAGTCTGTCTCCGGAGCGTTTCGGAAACTGATCCGTTCCGAAGGCTATCGTCATCACGTACAAACGTTCTTAAATCTGGAGGTCGAACCAGAACTGCCGCCCACCCTACAGTCATTACTTGCGGCTATTGATCGGGCCAAACAGGGCCCGACGGAAGAAGGTCCCTAGCCGGCTGGCTGGGCGTCAGGTCAAAGAGTATAGAGGCTCGCTTCGTGGCTTGTCCCCCTGATTCCCACTCAGAAGTCTATCAAACATTCTTCTTGATTTTTCCCGACAGAGGATCATGAATGTTCCCCTTGGGTTCTCGCTGAGGTGGGAGGCCTTGTATGAACGTTTGGACGAACTGCCGACCCGACAAAGTGACTGCCAAACACCTTGTTCACGAGCTGATCCTACAAGCCCGTCGCGGCCAAATCATCTCCGTCAAAGAGACTATCGCAGCGGTGCGCCGAGACGGGCCACATCTGGTGGAAAGTGACTGCGAGCTGGTGGAGCTTATCGTCGACCTTGCCCCAGCCTTTGGCATGTTCGTTGCGTTCGACATTCGCGAATAGCCTCGTAGCACCCCATTGGTTCTCCCCTGCGGTGTACGTCAGGACAGACCGACCTGGGATTGTGGGAGAAAGGCGGCTCGAGGCGCGTCAATAGGATCGAGGAGGAACATGGGGGTCTTCGCGAGCCGGTGTCCGATCCCCACCACAGAAATTCTACAAACATTCCTGACTGTGGCGGCCCAGCGCCGTACCAATTTGTACAATTCGTACATGGCCTTGATGCCGCTCAGGTAGGGAGTAGAGTCACCCTTCGGCGTGTCCCTGGGGAGGGCTGGATGAGCGTCGCGCAAAGGGTCGGTCCGTTTCTAGAACAAGCAATTACTGTACTCCTCAACAGGGCGGACCGTCGCGACACGGTCTCGATCAAAGCGGCACTACGCGAAGCTCGGGAGACTGCGCCTTATTTGGTGGCCTCCGACGAAGAACTAACCGAGGCAATCGTCGAGGCAGCAACTGCCATGGGCCTCTGCGTGGCTTTCGACGCCCAGGAGTAGCTGTCAGCCAACTTCGCTTGTCGTGACCTGGCAATGGCGACCGTGTGCTGCCATTCATTCTCGACATTCCGGCCTTGGCGTGACAGCCCTCACATTAACGCTCTCGCCGAGGACGAATAAGCATCGGATGCCGCAGATTTCCGAATGGTCCTTTGAGGCGATCGCCGCAATGGCTAGACCGACTACAAGCGAAATGACTAGGGCGACACCCACCGGAAGATGATGCATACCGGCTTCGTACCGACCGCTCGGATAAACGTCGATGAACGTTTGGAAACACCCGTCACGGACTCAGACCATCCCTAACAAATGGTTAGCCGTCCTCGTCGCTGAGCCGGTTCATAGAGAGGAAACCCGCTAGCCGCCCTAAGGCCCCTTCATGGCTCGCCACTGGTTCAACCCTCCGGTCCCCGTCAAGACCGAGCGTCCCGGGATCATCCGCAACGTCAACAACGCCGAGGCAGCCGGCGAGGAGCTGATGAAGTGGACCAAGCGTGGCCCTTGGTGGGACCTCGCGGTGCGCGTTTGCATGGCCTGCATTGCCGACGAGATGGAACCTGAGGAGGCACGGAAGGCATTCCTGGCCGCTGCAAAAGAGGAGGGGACATTACTCCCCCCAATGACAACCAGCTAACTTGAACTGCGGTAAAGGTTCTCTGACCAACACCGCCTTCGCGAAAGGAGCCCGCCGCCCGTGAGAGAAAGGCGACGGACCCCCACAGCGGCTGCACATCCAAGAAGGACCGCTGCGAGTTCTAAACCCGCGAGGGCCTACATCGTTCCTTAGCTGCGGCTAAAGCGGGGTTGGTCAGCGGGCTCTTGGCGCTCTAAGTTCCCCCTTATGGGTCCCCTCTGGTTCGCTCCCCCGGTCTACGTGAAGACGAAACGTCCGGGCATTCGCAATGGGGTCAGCCACGTCGAGGGAGCCGCCGAGGAACTCATGGGGTGGGACACAAAGGGCCCGAAGTGGACCAAGGCGGTCCAATCCTGCGTCGATGCGTTCCAGGGCAGCGCCTCCCCCCAAGAGGTGCGTGAAGCCTTTGAGGCGGCTGCCAAGGAGGCCAACGTGTATCTCTCCCCTGAGTAGGAGGTATCATGGCGCCCATCTGGTTCGTCCCTCCGGTGTTCGTGAAGACTGAAACCGGTGTCAGGCATGGCTGCAACAATGCGAAGGAAGCCCTTGAGCAGCTCAAGATGTGGACCCGGCGAGGGCCTCGCTGGCATAAGGCGGTGACCCTCTGCCTCCAAGCTCGAGGCTTTTCCCTTCACCCGCTACGGACCGCGGCCGAGGCGGCGAGAAAAGAGCGGCTTCGGCAACTCAACGAGACAATGCGCTCAGACAACGGGCCGGACGGCTGGATGTCACGATGAAAGGAGAGCCCTCCACCGTGAGGCAGTGGGCGAAAACCTTGCATTTCATCACGTTTGCACCTCCCTCGACTTGAGCCATCACAAATGCTCTGATCCTCCTTCCTTGGGAGGGGGCAACCATGTTTCGACTCGTCGCCGCTGCGGCGATTGCCGGCATTCTGATGCTGACGGCGCCGATCGTCATGCGCCCGGATCCGCAATACCCTGGTCGACAATCCCGGTCGAGGGCTGCTGCAAGACGTGCTCCGCCGGCAAGGCGTGCGGCGATAGCTGCATCTCGAGGGAGAAGAACTGCCACAAGGCGCATTGGTGCGCGTGTGAAGATCACTAACAGCCCTGATACCGGCTGTGGACACGCCATTGTGCGAGCAGTGGGAGCGGACCCTATCAGCGCATGAAGGGACTAGGATACGCATGACGACGCTTCAATCCGCCATGCAAGTGCTTGTCCGCCGCCAGGGTGAACAGAATAAGGAACACCAGCGTGTTCTTGAGGAATTGTCGTTGAAGGCGGAAAGGAACTGCGTCCAGAAGAGAGGCGCATAGCGCCGTGACGTCATCAGATGGCTAGTCGTATGGCCGTTCGTGGCGATTTCCATTGGGGCGGCTTCCATTGGGCAAGACCGTTGAAGATCGTGGCCGTATCGATCAGCGGTCTTGCGCGGTTTGAGCTTCTTGTACTGGGAACCCGGTTAGACTTCGTTACTGCGGCTCAAATCGATCAGCGGCTTTTGGGGTGGGGTCTTCTAGCCGGTTCATGAAGCGGCTTGCGCCATGAAATTGATGGCGCCGTCATTATCGAAGCGGGCGAAATTGGCATGGTGAATGTTTGCAGGCGCTTGAACCCTTGGGAGCATAGCTGTTGGAGGTCATCGATATTGTCTTTTGGTTTCAGGGTGAGATTGCGCCGGCGTTTGTCTGTCTCCAGGCCGGATACAATCAAGCGGTCTTGCGACGGTCCGGACGAACGCAGCGTCAGCGCTGCTCCGCAGCAGCGCGCTGCAGACGGCGGTCGCCAGCCAGCTTGAGGCGCAGTTGCCGCAACCACTCGCCATCCTCTCCGAGCGGATCGCAGGACAGCTACGCGATTCTGAGCACTGCCAAATCGGCCTAATTTTCCGCTGCCGAATGGACGATGAGACGCGTAAGCGAGTTTCCGGACCGGAAGCTATGCGTTGGGTTGCCCAAACGATGCAGAGGCGCTGCTGTGTTGGCGCGACACGCTCGACCGCAGGTGCGGACGGCATAAGAATTTTGGAGAGGCCCGTGGTGACTGGGGATTGCGCCGGTATTGGCGACGCGCGAAGACTGGGTCGATATCTGGGCGAAGGCAGCCCCTGCGACGCAACAACTTCATACCGGAGAATGGAGGCCGCGCTGGGAGGTTGTTGGTTAGGCTACCAACTCAAAGTGATTGTCCGGGAGAGTTCGGCGATGTCGCCATAGATCATCGAACCTGTGACGAGAAAACATTCATCACCGAGGACTTCGAAGGGTGAGCTTGACGCGGTGCAAACGGGCAGGTTCTTCGAATTGGCGTAAGTGCCCAAGGTCGCGGTTTCGACCTTACGGTCCTTGGCTTCGGCACAGCCGACACCGATCGCGAGGATTGCGATAGCAGTGAGAGTCGTCTTGCTCATATTTTTGCCCCTGGAGCCAGCTCTTGTCGGGTAAGTCGCGCGATGCATCAAAGTAGCACCGGCCCACGATCGGCTTCATCCATCGATTGGAGGAAGCGGGCTCATCCATAATTAGCAATATCTTGAGTAAGGCGCCGAGCGCACCGGACTCATGGAACGGCGCGCCGAATTTCCATTCGTGACGAGGTGGCGATCACGCCCACCTTCGCAAATGGGTCACTCAGCACGGCGTAAACGTCTCGATTCCGAGCTATGCTTTCCACATTCGATCATCGATCATACCAAGGTGAAGAAGGGGCAGCAGATCGAGCTCACCGGAGAGATCACGCGCATAGACGAGGAAGGCGGCAGGGTGACCGTCGATCTGGGACCGCTGGTGACGATCGATATCGACAAGGTCAGGCTGGTCGAGAAGTACAGGACGCCAAAACGCAAGAAGCCGCTGCGCGACATGGTGGATCAGCTCGCGGACCGCCGCTTATCCACGCGACATCGGTACCACTCAAACGAATGGCAATTTTCCGTCTGAATGCGTTTAGGGTCCATGCCCGGAGACCACGCATGGGTATCGCGCGGAGACAGGTGACTCCCCGTTTCAAGGCGTCGAGATGCTACGAGCACTGAAAAGTCAGTTCCTTAGACCTAAAGATCGGGCGATCTGCCAGCGGGTTGTCGACCAGGTAACCGCCGACGCCAAATGGTACAGCACCCCGATAGACGGTCAGATTCTGGCCTCGACCACGCTGAATCTCTTTCAATCAGGGGTCGTAAACGAAACGAATTTGCTGGCACATGTTCGCGCGCGGCGCCACGACTTCACTAAACTGACAGGCTAGTTCTTCACCCTCGCGACATGGGCGCGAAATGTGGTTCTTCGTAGTCCGCCGGCCTATTGTTAAGCAGATTGAGCGCCCGCTTTATGTCCCGATGCAGATGGTCGATCGCTTCCCAATGCTCGCCAAATGGCTTGAGCGACAACTGCGCGTCGCGGAGTTCTACCGTCAGAAGCCACGCCTATCGTTCAATTTTGGCGAGGTGATATTCGGAAACGGCTTCGTGTCGGCGAGGGTGCGGCATCCCGCAAAATATATTCCGCATGCCGTCAAGGCACATAGACTTCATCCCGCCCTCAGCGCCTGCTCGCCGCGGGCATTTTGGGGGGAAGCATGAATCAAGTTATGTGCGTTTGTAGCCATCAGCGTTTTGTCGGGCTGCGCTACTCGCCCAGCCGACATCAAGCCCACGCCGGTTTGGTCCAGCCCATACGCGGGCAAGTCCTGCAGCCAGTTGGAAGCCGAACTTTACCGAACGAGTTCCGACCTGGCGCCGATAATGGCTGTACAAGACAGAACCGCCCGCCATGACGTGGACGGCGTGTTTTGGCTTGGCTTGCCGGTTGGCAGCATGATGGACAACACAGACATCAAGGTACGTGAAGCCAAGATCGGCGAGCTGAAGGGCAACATGGACGCGAACAACGCAGCCCGACGAAAGGGCGGCTGTGTTGCCGGCACTCTGTAAGCCGTTCCAACGTTAAAATTGTCGGTTTGCTTCCCGCCCTCGCGACTGCGGAGTGGTCGTTTCATCGATTGACTCGCGTAATGCACCGGCAGTTAATCTCCCCGCAAGGGCAAAAGAGGGGCTATGAAACTGGGAGCAAACGATGACTGTCCAAAAAGAAGACTATCGAACCAACAGAGCCGACTACGCCATAGCTGCCATGCACAGCCGAGCGACCGCTGAGGGCGATCGTGACGATTTGGTGGCGAGGAAAAAGTCCCTGTGGGTAACAGATCGGCGATCTGCAAAATTGGCTGCAAACCCGTCCGAAAGCTCGCCAGAACCCAAGGCAAGAGCGCGGTAAGTGAATCGGGCCAGCCACTTTCTTACCGCCGCGTACTTCGTTCGCATGGTTCGATTATATTAGATTTATCTAAAATACTAACCGGCCAGTCGAGCATTCCCGAACGCTCGCTGGTCAGGCCCAGCGGCCCCCCTAACCCAAGCTGCTGGGCCGCCACTCAGAGCAAAGCGCGATGTATGAGCATACCTAGCATAACGGTGATCGTCTCCACCTTGCCGGCCTTGCTTAGCACCACCTGAAAATCAGCTTCGAATCCCCGAATGTGCGGGGTCCCAGTGGCCATCACTAGACATTTCGAGATTTGCGGTTCAAGCCTCCCTTCATCGGCATGAGCGGTGACGGAGTACATCATCTTGCCAAATCAACACAGCCGACATCCTCGTCCCCTCGTTCGGTCGAAAGCCAGGTGGAACAATCAGGGTGCGCAACTTGTCATGACTGATATTGCCGCTTCACCCCAGCTTTGAGCGTGCGCCCTTCCGCCTGTGCGTGGTTCACCGTTTTTTACATTATTAGCGCACGTTTATAAACGGACATGTTGGTGTAGCTTGTACGTGCCCAAAGCCTCGGCGCAACGACCCAGCGCCGAGGCTTTTTTGCGGTATCCTTGCTCAGCATGTGCCAGATGATCATTGCAAGCTTGCGCGCAGTGGCGACGGCCGCGATGTGCTTCCCGCGGCGCGAGGCGATCCGCTTGTGGGAGGCGCGAAGAGGTCCTGGCGATCGCACAGCCGCCCATGCCGCCTCGACCAGCATCCCCCGCGCATGGCCGCGGCCCTGCTTCGTGATGCGCCCGTCATAGGCTGGCCCCTCACCGGACTGCCGCACGCTCGGATTGAGGCCAAGATAGTCAACGAGCTTCTGTGGATCGCTGAAGCGCCGTATGTCGCCGATTGCCGCGGCAACGCTCGCAGCCACGGTGACGTCGAGGCCGGGCAACGTCATCAGGCGGCGGATTGTCGGATCCTGAAGGGCATGTACGGCTATATCCGCCTCGACCACCGTCAACGTCTCGTTGATCTGGTTAATCAAGCCGAGGTGGCGCTCGATGGCGGCGCGCTCATCCGCAGGCAATATTTGCCTCGTCAGCCATTTGCGCCCGCTGATCCCGACGAGGTTCCCATGCGGACACGGCGGGATCAGGTGGGCGTGGAGGATTGACTGGATCAGGTTCTTCAGCCGCGAACGCTGGCGAACCAGCTGTGTCCGCCTGGTGACCTGTCTTCGGAGGGCAAGGGTCCCCGGATCCGGAACCCAGACCTCCGGCAGAAAGCCCGAGGCGTAGAGCTTCGCAAGGACAGTGCGTCGATCGTGTCAGTCTTCACCTTCGCGTGCGCGATCATGTGCACCTGCTTGGGATTGGCGATCACGATCCGATGGACGTAGGGCGACAGCACTTCAGCGACGGCAGCAGCATTGCCTGTCGCCTCGATCACCACATGATCATCGTGGGTGAGTTCCTTCCTGGCGAACTCCTCGAGCTTATTGCGCAGCATTTGAACGCGGCCGAGCTTGACGATCTCGCCATCAAGCAACGACACGACCTCGGCGGTTACGCGGTGTATGTCCATGCCGATAATACGCACGGTTCCCTCCATCGTTGGTCACGAACAGGGAGCGAGCGGGCAACACGACAAATACGGATCCGCACTCGCAGCGCATCCGGGCGAGTCGTAGGGGCGGCCAGATAATGTGCTCGAACTCGCAGTTCATCTGCATACGCCGGCCTGCCCGCACTTGCGTGCTCCCGGTGCCCCGTGGCCCGGATGCGCCAAGCTTAACGAACCTGACGTACCGAACAAACGATGGCACCAAGAACATCATGCCGGATACGGCTTCATCGAGAGCTTCAACGGCAAGGAAGGCGCGTCAACACTCTACGCTACGATTGCTGGCCGCCCGTCGTCACGGCGCATATGCGACGTTCCGTTAGCCGCCGATCGCGTTCCTATCCACGACAATCGCGTGGTGGTACATTCGGTTGATTTGGCGAATGTTTTTTGTCGTCAACTCACCGGGAAACCGGGAAGGTGGTCATGAGAATTATTACCGCTCTAGCATGCGTCGCCCTCCTTGCAGGTTGCACAACGGCAGGCCCCCCAGGGCCCCAAGGGCCTGTCGGTCCACAAGGTCTTCCCGGCAAGCAGGGACCTAGAGGTGCAATGGGGGCTGAGGGTCCGGCGGGGAAGGACGGCGTCGGCGGTTGGGAAATCACCCAGTATGCAAGCGCGAGTGATACAAGCCCAGACAAATCCGCACAGGCTTGGTGTCCCAAGCCAAAAGTCGTCATAGGTGGCGGTGCCAGCGCGTCAAATTCAAATGCTCTAATTTCTAGGAGCTTGCCGGTTACTTCCCCAGCTCCAGGGTGGGTAGCACAAGCGCATGTAGCCGCTACGTCCCCAACAGCTTGGACGCTGACAGCATACGCCATTTGCGCGCTTGTCAAATAGTCGGCGCTTGGCCGGGCCGGTGAACTTTGCGTTGTCGCGTCTTGGAGACACAAACGGCGTTCTAGTCTTCATCCCAAAAATCCTGCAGCGAGGCGTGCCGAAGGTCTTCCTCGCCCCGGAGGTGCTTCACGCGGACCTTGATGCCCGCTTGCGAAGGCCATAGTTGAGACGGTTGAAAGGCTGAGCCGGTGCCCCCCGCGTTGACCAGTTGCCGACCGGCTAGTGCAGCTTCTGGACTCTCGCCCGGAATGGCGGCATTCTCTCTTCCGGGAGAGCGGGCGTGGGCAAAGGCCACCGTTATCAAGGCGCCAATCAGGCTGACCGCTGGCGAAGGCGCGCCGGCAGAAGAATGCCGTTACGGCGGCTGCCGCGACCCCTCTTGGGGCTGATCTTCCTCGGCGCCGGCACGCTTGCCGCCGCAGTCACCCAATTCGCGATCCAGAGCACCGCCGGCCAACAGAGCACGATAACAAACTGGACAGAACCATTGCCTGGCCACATGGAAGGCCGCGCCTCGGTGATCGATGGCGACACAGTAGAGATTGCAGGCCAAAGGATTCGTTTCAATGGCATCGACGCGCCCGAGAGCCGTCAGCACTGCGACGACGCCAAGGGCTTTGACTACCCATGCGGGCGCCGCGCTGCCCAAGCCTTGGACAAGTTCCTGGCAGCTTCGCGACCGCTGCATTGCAGTTTTGTCGATCGTGATCGGTACGGGCGTCTTGTCGGGAACTGCGATCGGGCGGGCGGTCGTAGCGTTCAGCGCTGGCTTGTCGAGCAGGGCTTGGCACTGGACTGGCCCCTCTACAGCCACGGCGCCTATGCGGGGCAGCAGGCGAAGGCAGAGGCGGCAAAGCTCGGTCTGTGGGCCGGAACTTTTCAGGCGCCTTGGGTGTGGCGTCTAGCGCATGCCGACAACCGGCCGCTTTCTAACCAGCCGCTTGGCTTAATCAACCGCCATCAGGTCGCACAAAGCGGCTATTCATGCGAGCCGCGGCGCACCTGTTCCCAAATCAGCTCGTGCGATGAAGCAAGTTGGTACCCAGCCAACTGCTCTTGGGGCCGCAAGCTAGACCGCGACAAAGACGGCATCGCCTGCGAAAGCCAGTGTTGAACCTGCAGGTGCTGCCGCTTCACGGTCGCACGCACGTCGGTGTTGGCGCCGCGGCGCGTTGGGGTGGGTTTGGTCATGTGGAGGGGTTCCTAATGAAAGGGCCGCCTCGACGGGTGGCTTTTGAACGGTGACGGACTGCCGTTCCAAGCGGACCAGCTATTGTCGACTAAATGAAAGCGGGAAGATCCAACGATGCCTCCAAAATACGTGCAGCCCTCCGTTCATGAGACAGCTTTCAGCGGCATTCCAAATCGGCAGGGAGTTCGGCAGAGCCGAGGCCGAAGTTATGTTGCCCCGCCCATCGATTATGATCGCCACCCATCGACAACGAGCGATGCAGAACACGGCGAGCCGACCTGACGTTATCATTCGCTGGCATCAAGTCCGGCCTGATTTTCCAGAACTCGTTGCAACTGATGCGGCGAACTTTGACGCTGCCGTCTCAACAATGACCGTGCGAGATGTGGTCATATGGCGTCTTCGGGAAGGGCGCTCGCTGCGCGGTTCCGGCAAGGCCGGTCTTCATCATCGCCAACGCGGCGAAGGTCTTCTATCACGCTATATAGGAACGGAGTGCGTCAAAATTGACACGGGCTCGGCACGAGCTGCTCAAGTGCGGACGATGATGGGAGCCACGGCCGGCTGGCTGCTTTTTGCCGCGCGCGAGATGGGAGGAGGCGGCTGGAGTGATGTTTGGGCTCCGGCGACCTGATTCCGTTCTTTCGGATACGGAACGGAAACTTTGCCACATTTTTGGTTTCGACGCACGCTACGTCAGGAAGCAGCTAGGGCAATGAAGAGCGATTGTCCTTGCCTGTTTATGCCCAACAGAATGGGCTTGTGCTGCTGCCGGGATCTTGCCCACTCCTCCTGGATATCTGACGGCTGTGCCACATCCCGGTTGTTGGCCGAGACAATCACGTCGCCAGGTCGAAGGCCGTTCTCGGCGGCGGGGCTATTCGGCGCCACTTCCTGGATAAACACGCCGGTGGTACCCGGCTGCAGACCGAGTTGCTGGCGGGCTTCGTCCGGAATGGTGCTGAGCGACAGCCCGAGGCGTTGGTCCGCCGCTTCCGGACTCGGAACGGCACCGGTCTGCACCTCCTCGTCCTTGCGTTGGCCGACGGTCAGCTCCACCTCCTGCTGGGAGCCGCCGCGGTTCCTTGTCAGCGTCGCTTTCGACCCTGGCTTTTCGTTCGCTGCCGCCAGTGTCAAGTCATGGACGCCCTGGATGTCCTTGCCGCTGAACCGGGTGATTACATCGCCCGATTGTAGGCCGGCCTTCTCCGCCGGACTGCCGGGCTCGACCGAGGCGACCAGCGCTCCCTTGGTGCTCGATATCCCAAGCGCTTGGGCAAGCGACGGCGTCACCTCCTGGAGACGCACTCCGATGAAGCCGCGGTCGATCCGGCCGGTACGGATCAGCTGATCGGCGACGCTTCGTGCAGTTCGGGACGGCACGGCGAAACCGATGCCGATGCTGCCGCCCGATGGCGAGACGATGGCCGTGTTGACGCCGATCACTTCGCCGCGCGCGTTAAACAGCGGGCCGCCGGAATTGCCTCTGTTGATCGAGGCGTCTGTCTGGAGGAAATCGTCGTAAGGGCCGGCCTGGATGTCGCGCGAGCGGGCGGAAAGAACGCCGACGGTCACGGTTCCCCCGAGCCCGAAGGGACTGCCAATCGCGATCGTCCAGGCACCCGGCTGCATTGCGTCAGAGTCACCCCAGGCGGTGGTCGTCATGTTGGGGCGTGGATCGACCTTCAGCACCGCGATGTCGGTTGCTGGATCGCGGCCACAAGTCGCGCGCGCGAAGTCTCCTTATCGGAGAATACGACGTGGATTTCGGTGGAGTCGGCCACGACATGATTGTTGGTGACGATGTAGCCCTCCGGACTGACCACGAAGCCGGAGCCGAGAGCTTCTCGCACCTGCGGCTGGGCAGGCCCGCGGCTGTCGAAGGGGTTGAGAAAATCGTCGAGCATCGTTTGGTCCTGGATGATCTGCCTCGTCGTGATCGCGACCACGGCCGGCAGCTTCTGACGCAGGATTGCGCTGAAGTCGTTCGGGATTTCCTGTGCTGAAACCGGAGCAAAGCCGCCAGCCGAGAGCATCAAGATTCCTGCGACGAGGCCCATGCTCAGTCGCTTCCTGGCAATGTAAGACATGATTGATTCTCCTGCCCGACCGCCCTGGCGCTGCCGCGCGACTTTTCCCAGACGCAACAACTGACATTCACGCCGATTGTTTCACCGGTTCGAAAAAATGTTGATCGTGGGCTGAACTGCGAGGATTTGGCCTTGTCGGGCCATTGAAATTTGCTCGAAACTCTCCAAAATTTCGGCTGGTGAAAATCGCGAGAGCCACCAAAGATGACATCAACAAAGGAGACTATTCAAAGCGGAGGACCATCGATGGAAGGAGCCATTTCGACGAGTTTTCCCCCAATCGGGCCCGAGGGTCCTGATGTTTTTCTTGACCGGTTGCTCCATCCAGCACGGCATTTCGAGCGACCTCAGGACGTGCTGACTGACGCGACGCTGGACGTCCAGGAGAAGCGTGCAATCCTTTCGTCCTGGGCATCGGATGCCTGTGCGGTGGAATCGGTGCCGGCGCTACGCATGCCGCCGGGAGCAACCGAACCGGTCAGCTCCATGTTGGGGACAAGACGATGCCTCCGTCCACTTGCTATGCATCGGAATGTGCATATATTGTGCATATGAGAGGTCGGAGATTTGTCATGGCCCACGCACAGCTCGCACATTCCACGGTGATTTCCGGCTTTGTCGATAGCCTGCAGGAGCCGCGCACGCCTTATATCTCGCCGAAGCGCCTGTCGCAGGCGCTGGGCGTGAAGGTGGCCAACTTGGCCCAGCTGACCGGTGTCCACCGCAACACGCTCCGCAATCCCTCATCGGAGCGCCTGCAGGGCCGGATGCGCGAGATGGTGAAAGTGATCTCGGCGGCGACGGAACTCACCGGCGACGTCAACAAGGCGATCTTTTGGTACCGCAATGAACCGATCGCCGACTATGGCCATCGTACCGCAGCCGAGCTCGTCGCGGGCGGCCAGGTCGAGGCGGTTCTGGCCTTTATCCGGGATCTCGAGAATGGTGCGCGCGGGTGAGGATCACCCGCATCGGTCCAGACGAAATCTTCCATCGCTATCTGACTCCCAAATGGGCTTTCCTGCCCACCAGCGGTGCAGGCGCAGCGATGGACGGCGGTCGTTTCAACCGGCCAGGCATCGAAGCACTTTATCTGTCGCGTGCGACCCAGACGGCGCTTGATGAATACAAGCAGGGAGCCAGCATCACCCCGCCCGCCACCCTTGCCGCTTACAAGATCACGCTCGCCGAGGTAGCCGACCTTTCGCAGGGTTTCGACCCGGACATCTGGGACGGCCCGTGGAAGGAGTGGGATTGTGCCTGGCGCCAGGTCGCTCGCATCGACAAGAAGATCCCGCCATCGTGGAAGCTCGCGGATCTGGTCATCACCGCCGGACTTCGCGGCATCCTGTTTCCGTCGCTGCGTCACGCCGGCGGCACCAATCTGGTGATCTTTCCGGCCAATCTTGTCGACGGCGACCATGTCGCGGTTCACGATCCCGATCAACGGTTGCCGCACAACCAGTCGTCCTGGTGCTGAGTTATCGACCGTCTCTGGGATCGCAACGCGACGACGTCCCCCGTCACGGCGCTTGGTCCCCAACGACATCGTCCTCGCCGTCGCCCTCCCCGCTCGCCAGCCCGGCTGGAATATCGCCGGCCAGCAGCTTCTCCTTCGACAGCAGCCCTGCGTCCTCAAGCGCCTCGAAATCCGGTAGCTGGCGCAGCGTGTCGAGCCCGAACTGCGAGAGAAAAGTTTTCGTCGTCACATAAGTATAGGGCGCGCCAGGTTGCGGCGAGCGCGGACCCGAAGCGATAAGATCCTGCGCGCGCAGCACGCCGATCAGGTCGCGCGACACCTCCTTGCCGAAGAAAGAAGACAGCTCGCCACGCGTGATCGGCTGGAAGTATGCAATGCACATCAGCACGAGCGCCTCCGACTGCGACAGTTCTTTCGGCCCCTGCCCCGCGGCCGTGCCGAAGGCTGCGTGAATGGCATCGCCAAAAACCTTTCTGGTCCGGTGCTGCCAGCCGCCAGCGACTGACACCAGCTCATAGGGGCGGCCGGCGAGTTCGGCGCGGATGTCATCGATGATCAGCTCGAGATTGCAATTTCTCCCAACAACCCGCGCCAGCACCTCTCGCTGCACCGGTTCATTTGCGGCAAAGATCGCCGCTTCGACGCGTCCCATCCACTCGCGCCAGCGCAATTCCGCCGGCAGATGTTCCAGCTCGGTGTCGAGCAACGCCGGCTGATCGTTTGCCTTGCGGCGGGCGGACGCTTCGCTCATCGCTAAAGTCCAAACAGGCGGAAGGTGGGGCGGCCGGACAGCTCACGCACGGCGTCGAGCTGTTGCAGCCGCTCGAACAGGCGGCGCGCCGCAAACCGCGACAGGTTTTTCGTCGTCAGCGAGCCCGAGACGGCGTCTTCACTGAGCAGCAGAAAGATCACGTCGCCGGCGCCTTTGGCGCGCAGTTTTGGTGCCGCCGCCAGCAGCTTTTCGGCGCGGCGCAACAGCTCGGTCGCCAACCGGCAGGCCTCCGTCGCAGCATGAACCAGCGCAATGCAGACCGCGCGCTCAAACCCCTTTTCGCCGGGCCGGATCCGTTTGCCGCCGCCGGCCTCGCCGCGAAAAGCCGGACCAAAGGCCTGAGCCAGCAGCAGCGGCAGCGGCCGCGGCCAGCGCAGGTTTTGCGCCAGTACCAGGTCGGCGAGCCACCAGGCAAAAAGCTCGGCATCGGGCCGCATGGCAACGACGTGAGCGGCGATCGCTGCCGCGGCGAACGGCGCCGGCCGCCCCGAGCGCGCCAGGTCGTCGATGTGTTCACAAAGCGCGGTCAGCGCCTCGACGTCTCGATGGAGACCCAGTTGCTCGGTGACCCGTGCCAGGCGATCGACAGCGGCGGCTGGCGGCATGAGCGCGAGCTGCCGCCAAGCGCCGAAGATGGCGCCGGCAGGACCAGGATCGGCTCCAGCCGGGCGCAGGTGCCACGCGTCGCGCAGGGCGGCCTCATCCTCCGCGCGCCCGGCCAGCCGCATGCTGGCGGCGGCGCATTTCAGCGCCAGCCGCTGGCGCCAGGCGCCGGACCAGGCAGGCTGCGCGCGGGCGAGGCTATCGAGCGAAGCCAAGGCGGCGCCGGCCTGGAAAGCGGCGTCGGCGTCGCAAGCGTTACGGCCGGGCGCGAGCGCCCAGGCCGGAAGGGCAGGGGGCGCGGCTGGGGCGGCGGTCGCGGGATTGAGGCGAATCATGATTTCGAGGGTAAAGCGCCGGTGCGCTTTGCGCTAGAATTTTCGCGCCAAAACGCACAACCTGTCGGCGTAATAAAACGAACGATAATTGCATTATCGTTCGTGTTTGTCATTACGTTAGAAATGGCCGCTGTCGCCCGCGGTTCAACGGTCGCAGGAGAGTGTCAGCGACCTTTTTGAAAACTGGTGGTCATTAAAGGAGGTTGGACGATCACGGTGCACGGGCATCTGCCACAGACGCTTTCAACCCTGCGGGCGCAAGTCTGTCACCGGCCGGTAGAAGATCACACGCACCGACGGAACAAGCTGGTTGAGGTAATCGAAATCCCCAACATTGCCGGTCAGGACCGTCGCGCCCAGCAGACCGGCCTGGTGAAAGATCAGCGCATCGTTGAGGAAGCGGCGTGCATGGCCCTCCCCTTTCGGCAGACGGCTCAGCCGGAACAGCAGGCCGGCAAGCATGCCGGCGCGTCCCCAGGCGGTGGCGTCGGGTGCATGCAGCCGGTGCACTGGAATGTCTTCAATCGTGCCTGCAACCACTTTCAGGACCGACTTCGTCGTGGGGTGCGCTGGGTCGAGCCGGCCGAACAGGTGGCTGAGCTCGGCAAGGCAGACGGCCGAGTGCTGACAGAGCCTATAGATCAGAAGGTCATCGACCACTTTGGGCGTGCGCCCCTGAAGGACATCCAGATAGACGCTCGTGTCGAGAAGCAATGCACCGCCGACAGGCGGCTGGTCCCCTGCCCAGGACAGAGCGGAATCCGGCCGCCGTTCCAGCCCGCCGGCACGCCGCTGTGGTTTGAGGGAACGCAGTGCGCTCCCGAGATCAAACGCCAAGATCAATGTCTGCGGAGATGCTGCCCTTGCGGCGGACGAGCTGGGCGCCAAAATCGTCCTCGAGGGCCAGCCGCGACAAGGCGAGCTCCAGCAGTTCAGTGTCGGAGGTCACATGAGCGCGCTTTTTTGCCGCCTCGATCAATTCCGACGGCACCCTCCCGGAAAGGCGTGTGTTCTTGGCCGCGCCGAGAAGGCCGACCGCCCTCGCCTGCTCAAGCACCAGACGGTTCCGGGTGTGGGCGATCCGCTCCTCGCTTTCGGCTGCCGTTGCGCCACGTACGCTCATCCTGGATTCTCCTGTTGAACGAAACATAAGGGATGTTGAACATGAAGGCAAGGATCGGCACTGAGAAAGAGGGCCCTAGGAGGGTCAACACTGGATCGGACATGGTCCGTCGCCCGGTCATGCTAAAGCACGACCCAGCGTGTGGTCGTACGCGACCGGCGCAAATCTCGGGAGCTACTGGTCAAGCACCTCGCGGTGGACAGTTGGGCGCTTTGGTCGCACGTTGGGGCTCTCAGAATCGCACCACTGTGACATTCAAATGATCGAGAGTTTCGATGGGCAGTCCCCGTAATTTCATGACGCCCATCGACGCGGTCGACACCAGCGACCTGCCTGACATTGTCGACGTCGTCATGGAAATGGGGCATCCGGATGAGGCTCCCGCTCCTCCCACGCAGGTCCTCGACTCGCGACGAGCATCACTGCCTGCCCATCTCGAAAAGCTGGCCGACCGCGCGCGCGATTACGTCGAGGCGGCGAGTTCGGCAAACACCCGTCGCGCCTATGCCGCCGACTGGAAGCATTTTTGCGCCTGGTGCCGGCGCCAGGCGTTTGATCCGCTGCCGCCAGATCCACAAGTCGTCGGCCTCTACATCACGGCCCAGGCCTCAGGATCGGAACGGGACAAAAAGTCTGTGTCGACCATTGAGCGCCGCCTGTCGTCGCTGACCTGGAACTATACGCAACGCGGTCAACCGCTCGACCGGAAGGACCGGCATATCGCCACCGTGCTCGCCGGCATCCGCAATAAACACGCCTCCCCTCCCCGTCAAAAGGAAGCCATCCTGCGCGACGATCTTGTCGCCATGCTGGAAACGCTCGATCGTGGCACGCTGCGCGGTCTGCGCGGCCGCGCCATGTTGCTTTTGGGCTTCGCCGGCGGCTTGCGCCGCTCCGAAATCGTGGGCCTCGATGTTGCGCGCGATCAAACCGAGGACGGCTGCGGCTGGATTGAATTTTTCCCGGACAAGGGCGTGCTGGTTACGCTGCGAGGCAAGACCGGCTGGCGCGAGGTCGAGATTGGCCGCGGCTCGTCCGATGCCACCTGCCCGGTCGTCGCCCTGCAGACCTGGCTGAAGCTGGCCCGCATCGCGCATGGCCCCCTCTTCCGCCGCGTCACGGGGCAGGGCAAAGCTGTGGGCGCCGAGCGGCTCAACGATCAGGAGGTGGCGCGGCTGGTCAAACGCGCGGCCTTGGCCGCCGGCGTGCGCGGTGATCTTTCCGAGGGCGAGCGCGGCCAAAAGTTTTCCGGCCATTCGCTGCGCGCTGGCCTCGCCTCCTCTGCCGAGGTTGACGAGCGCTACGTGCAGAAGCAGCTTGGTCACGCCTCGGCAGAGATGACACGCAAATACCAGCGCCGGCGCGATCGCTTCCGCGTCAATCTAACTAAGGCGTCAGGATTGTAGAGTGCGGTACGCCCCCCAGCCGCAGGTGCCTCTGGATGCGCCAATCCACCCCGGCGCCACAGATCCAACCATCAAGTTGATGGGTTTCTAAGGTTTATTGGTGCGGGCGCAAGCCTCCAACTTGAAGAGCTGTTCCCAGCTGGGAACTCAAAATACGGGTTGTGCGAGAAGTTGCTTCTCGATGAGTTCTCCAGGATCCTTCGCCGACACTTGGACTAGCCCCCGAGGGAAGTTGCCTGGCGACTGCAGGAGCCTCTTGCTCGACGCTGGAGGAAAGTGCGCGTGGACAGGACGCCCACGTGCCAAACGGTGCTGATTGCTGTCAAATCGCGTGGGACGCCTGGCGATAGATCCTAGCCGCTGAGTTGCCATTCGCGAGAGTCGCTCGGCCCGGAAGGAATGCCTCGTTGCAGGGTAGGGGCCGTGGGGCGTCTAACTTGTCTGCCTGGGGGCGTTCACCGAAGTGACATCGGAAGCGGCGCGGCATGGCTGCATTACAAACACAACCCATCGTCCCCGACGCAAAGGATGGTGACTTCCCTAGGACTGCGCGAGCTCAGTGCCTCCGTCACAACGGGAATTTCGCCGCCGCGCCAAAGTGGGGGGAGGGGGTATCTCTCCATGCGCCGAAACCTACCTGCGCTTTTGTAGGTCGCTCGCGGCCGTACGCGGAAGCCAGAGGCCAACCGGTACACCAACGTCGACTATCTACGAGAACAAAACGGGCAACGGGGCCCGCCCGTGCCCCCATGCTGCGTAACCAACTTCATAGCTGTCTTTTTCAATGCCTGATGCGCAACTTTGACGGCACAGGGAAGCCAGCGATAGCGAAAAGTTCCCAGCTGGGAACTGCCCTGTGTCCATTTGCTCGAATTCTCCGAATCGGGCATACCTCCAGTAACGGACAAACCGCGTAATTCGAAAAGTTGGCGTAGTTGGCGTGGCGTTAACAGCTTGTTAACCACAGTCGCTATCAATAGGCGCTGGGTGCAAGAGGAGAATCTGGGTGACGCGGCATCTAAGTAGCCTTCAGTTCATGAATACCTTTTCGACGAAACTCGAGAAGGCACTCAACAATCTTTCGCTGGCTCAGTATCCTCCAGATGCGATTCGTACGATGCGCAAATTCACTTCGACGGAAGTGGCAGCATTGCTAGGAGTGACTGAAGCTTACATACGGCAGGTCTCCTTAAAAGGGCAGGGGCCTGAGCCAGAGACAACGACCACCGGAAAGCGCTTATATTCTGTGGAGCAGGTGCTGGACCTTCGGATGCACCTGGCGGAAAAGGCACGGAAGAAATGGATCAATCCTCGTCGTGTTAAAGGCGAGGATTGCCAGATCATCGCGATCACGAACTTCAAAGGTGGATCGTCCAAGACAGCGACCACTATTCACTTGGGTCATTGGTTGGCACTACGTGGATATCGCGTTCTCGCAGTCGACATGGATCCCCAGGCGTCGTTGACAAGTCTGCAAGGAGCGTTACCCGGATTTGACTACCGAGAAGGTGACACCCTTTACTCAGCGATTCGGTTTGATGATCCGGTGCCAACGGAAAAGATTATTCATCAGACGCATATCATCGGATTCGACGTCATCTGCGCCGGTCTTGAGCTGACAGAATTCGAGACGGCCGTCACCCTTGAGATGCGCAAGAGCGGTGGAACCAGTTTTCTGCTTCGAGTGTCACAGGCGCTCGAACAGATCGTCGATAACTACGACATCGTCCTTCTCGACTGTGCGCCGTCACTCAATTTCCTGACACTTTCGTCGCTCACTGCCGCTACCGGAGTCCTAATCCCAGTTCCAGCGCACATGCTCGATGTCGACTCCACAGGGAAGTTTTTGGAGCTGGCCGCATCTTATATGCAAATCCTGGATGAGGCTGGTGCAGGCGCACGTTGGGATTTCGCCAAATTCCTCATCACAAAGTTTGAGGCCAACGACCACCCGCAAGCCAACATGCAGGCCCTAATGCGCCAAGTGTTTGGCGAGGATTTACTTCTGAATTCAGTCTCCAAATCCACTGCGGTTGCGGACGCTCTCACTTGGAAGCAGAGCCTCTATGAAGTGCAACGATCGAGGTTTTCGGCACCTAAAACTTATGATCGTGCAATCGAATCGATCAATGCCGCGAACGCGGAAATAGAAAGCCTCATCACAATGGCATGGAGGCGTGAACAGTGAGCCGTAAAGATTCTAAGGGCATGTTTGCTGCTGTTTTGGGGCAACTCGGGGAGGACAATTCGGAGGAGGGCGTCAGCCGCCGCACGTCATCGCCGCACCTGATGAAGGTGGCGGCTGGTGTTCGCCAAATGCAAGAGCGTAGCGATATCGCCGACAAGTTACTGAAGTCAGGCGAACAGATCATTGAACTCGATCCCGACAAAATACGGCCGTCGTCTATTACCGATCGATATGATGACGCCTACGAGATTTCCGCCATTGCTGAGATCACTGAATCCATGCGGGAGCGCGGTCAGATTGTGCCTGGACTGGTTCGGCCAGTACAAGGCAAGGATGGCGAGTTTCAAATCGTCTATGGTCGCAGAAGATTAGCGGCAGCTAAGCAGCTTGGGATCGGATTCAAAGCGGCCGTCCGCGAGTTAACTGATGAACAAGCAGTCATTTTCCAAGGCGAAGAAAACACCGCTCGAGAGGATCTTTCATACATTGAGAAGTGCGCTTTTGCGCTTGCGCAGCAGGAAGCGGGATACAAACGGGACACCATCTGCGCTTCGCTGTCGACAGGAAAATCGCATGTCTCCGAGATGATCAAAATCGCCTCATCGGTCGACAAGGAGATACTGCAATCGATTGGTAAAGCTCCCGGGATTGGTCGAGGACGATGGCAGGAATTCTCGAACCGCTATTCCATAGACGGCTTACCCGCAAAAGCTTTCGATCTTATTCGCAAAAACAAATTCCGCGAGGCAACGTCCGACGACAGATTCATTATTCTGCTTGAGACGCTTCCATCGGATCATAATGCGATCAAAGAACCTGCGGGTCCGGCCAAGCCATCAAAGCCCAAGATTGCTATGAAATCCTGGGCTGCTCCAGACAAAACAGTCAGCGTCAGCCTCAAAGACAACGGAAAAACTACCATGATTGCGGTGGGAGAGGCTGAAGGATCGCGTTTCGCAGCGTTTATCGCCGGACAACTGGACGACCTGTTTGAGGCCTTTCGGAAGTCCATCACGAAACAAGGAGTCTGAAACCGCAAAAGAAAAAGGCCCCCGAACGGCAAGCCGTGGAAGCCTCTCTCTGAACTAAGCACTCTGAGAATCGCATCTCCACGAATCACTGTCAAGAGTCATTGGCGTCGTTTTGGCGAGCAGGTTTCTTTTGCCTAATCGAGGGTGAAAGAAAATGGAGACGAATATTGCGACGACGCCCTTTGGGCGGCGGCCGATGACGCTTGGCATGATTTCAAGCCAAGTCACCGCAAGGGCCGTGCCGAAGGACGCGATCGTCCACAAATGGCATGTCTTCCAAGATATCAAGGATGCCAGGATCGCTCTGGGCGCCACTGATCGCGCTTTGGCTATTCTCGACGCGCTGTTGTCGTTCCATCCGGACACGGCACTTTATGGCGACAGTGAACTGGTTGTATGGCCATCCAACGAGCAGCTGATCCGCCGCGCCAATGGCATGCCCCCAACGACCTTACGGCGACACCTGGCCGTTCTGGTCGAGTGTGGATTGATCATCCGTCGGGACAGCCCAAACGGCAAGCGCTTCGCCCGGAAAGGGCAGGCGGGCGAGATCGAGCAAGCCTATGGCTTTGACATCTCGCCGATCGTGGCGCGCGCTGAGGAGTTCAAGGATCTTGCGGAAGCGGTCAGATCTGAGAAGAAGGCCTTTCGTCTCGTTAAGGAGCGGCTAACCATATGCCGCCGTGACATCGTCAAGATGATCGACGCGGGGATTGAGGAAGGCGTTCCGGCGAACTGGGGCAGGGTCCAGCAGGCCTACCAGGCGATTGTTGGTCAGATACCACGCACTGCACCTAGGCAGACTCTCGAGGTGATTGCCGAAGAACTTGAAGGCCTTTGGGCTGAAGTGCGTGAAGCATTGGAATCATTTGTAAAAACACAGAAAGTGGACGCCAATGAGTCCCAAAATGGGCGCCACATACAGAATTCAAAACCAGACTCTAAATTTGAATCTGAAAGCGGCTCAGGAAATAAAGATGAAGCGGGCGGAAACGTTGCGGACACCGACAACGTACGGAGCCTACCGAAACGCGAACTGCCGCTAGGGATCGTGCTGGATGCCTGCCCGAACATGCTTTGGCTGGTGAAGGGCGGCGGCGGAATCCGCAACTGGCGTGAATTTCTGGCCGCGGCCGAGGTTGCCCGACCGTCCATGGGCGTCAGCCCGAGCGCCTGGGAGGAAGCGCGAACGGCAATGGGTGAGCAGCAGGCGGCAATTTCCATTGCCGCGATCTACCAGCGGCAGGACCAGATCAACAGCGCCGGCGGCTATTTGCGCAGCCTGACAGATCGAGCAAAGGTCGGAAAGTTCTCGGTCTGGCCGATGGTGATGGCCTTGTTGCGGGCCAAGCTTGACGCGTCGAAAATGACCGGAACCGGAGCTGAAGCCGCTGCCGTCGATTTGGAGATGGCGGGCAAGGTCGTGCGCACCGAATCCCGGCTGGAAATCAGCAATGCGTTGCGCCGCAGCCTCGACAAGCCGGGGCGCGGATCATGATGAGGTGGGCGGGTTTCGATCCGCTTTATGAGCTTGGGCGGGTCGCTGCGGCGCTTGTCGGGACGAGCGTCTTATGCGAGCATCGAAGGTATGAGAAAAGAACATGACCCGCAACCGACGCCCGATGAAACCGCCGGGATGGTGTGGTGGAATTCGCTTACCGAATCCGATCGTGCGGCTTGGCTGGCGCGGGCCGGCAGCGCCGTTCCAGCTGATGCCTGGGCCGCGTACAAGCGGCTCGGGAACGTTGAGCGTCAGCCACAGACCGTAAACTGAGGACTGTTCTGCAGCGGGATGGCGGTCAGTTCGCAGGTAGTTCGGCGACGAGTCCAAGCCGTCGGGCTCGATCGAGCAGGTTCTTGACTGAGGAGGCAGACCATTTTGCGCTTCCTCGTGGGGTTCGCTCATGCAGACGCTCGAGCTGGCCAGCGATGTCGCGGAGCGACAGGTTTGGGTTAGACTGCGAAATCCCTGCCACGAGAGTCATCAGGCGATCTTCGGGAGACAGAGGAGACGCCCGCTTTAGCAGTGTGGAGTCGGCCAGGTGCTCTGTGACGAGCCACCTCACTGCCCGCCGCAGTCGTTCAGGCGTCCAGTCGAGGCCGCGCTGCTTCAAGACCCGAACGATGTCGTCCCAGTTGTGGTCGGGTCGCATCCGGCGGACCGTCGGAAGCCACTGGTTCATCGTTGATTGTAGCCGTCGGCCATAGGCTGCCTTTTGTACCGCTGTCATCTTCGCCAGGGCTTCGGGCCTGCGCTCCCGGATACCAGGATTGCCTGGCAGCCGCCCCTTCGATCGTGCAGCGATAATGCCGGCCTTGGTCCGCTCTGAAATCAGCGCACGCTCGAGTTGGGCAACGGCGCCGAGTACCTGTAGCGAAAACATGCCCTGTGGCGTCGACGTGTCGATCGGATCTCGGAGAGATCGGAAATGCGCGCCCTTCTCAGTCAGATCCTCGATCACCTGAAGAAGATGGCTTACCGAGCGCGCGAGGCGATCGAGGCGCACCACGACCAGGACATCGCCGGCGCCGATATCGCTCATCAACCGCAGTAGGGCAGGGCGAGCTCTTGAGGCCCCGGATCCATGTTCCTGAACGACCACGTCGCAGCCAGCCGACCGCAGCTCAATTTCCTGCGCTTCCGTCGCTTGTTCGTCCGTCGACACGCGCGCGTACCCGATTTGTCGGCCCTGTGGTCGTCCGGAGCGTCGATCTTGCGCTTCACGGGCCATTTGCGGCGTCTCTCAGCTTAGGAAAGGGCGTTTGTACAAACACCGAAGATATCAACAAACGATCGTTTGTAAACGTCTCTAGTGGCCCTTTGGGTAGCTCCTACGGCTTCGATGAGGCTGAAAATCAACCATTTCTAGCCTCCTGACCGCCCCAGGGCGTGGTGCTGTACAGTCCCGATATGAGGTCATTATCGATAGTGAGCTTTCTTGCCGAAGATATCGCCTGTGACTGTCGCTTTTATTTCCCGATTTCAATTGAAGTCGTAAGCTGAAGTTCAGTACCGCCGTTTACACCTTACGGCTTCAAGCGCGGGGAGGGGACCTTCAGAGCCTTTGGTGAGGTCGACGCGGAACCGATCGCGCCACCGCCGATCTCGCCCTGCGGCTTCGTAAGGGCGAGACGTGCCGGAGTCGTGCTTCCGAAGATCAGTTCGCAGCTGGCCGAATGCCGCTCGATCCCGCGCGCGTCTGTAGCTCGTCCGTTTACGCGCGCATGGCCGCTCAGGCGTCACTGTGGTCGACGGAAGGACGATTGTGAGTCTCGCGAGCCATTTGCAGTGCCCGAGTCTCGCAGCTTGTGCCCCATCCACGAATTGACTATTTTGCATGACTATGAGTGAGCATCTGGCCTTGGTTCTGACGACAGTGAACGCGCCCTACAGCGAACAGCTCGACGGGGTGGCGCTGGCTCATTGTCTTTCGGATCTAGATCTGGCGAAGCAGTATCCTGGGCAGGTCAGTGCCTTCCTTGGAGAAGTACCGGTCGAGCAGCAGATGGAGTTCGCCGCCGCGCACCAGATAGCGGTTGATGATCTGAAGGCTTTCGCGGCCCATTTCTCTGCCTGGTCCGGCGAGAGCTATCAACTCGCTGCCTGATGATCGAGGTCCATAGCCGTCGTCCGTCCGAATGGCGGCGGCTTTTCGCCATTGCTGCCGATCTGATCGACCAGCTCCGGGAGAAGGCCGGAGGTTTTGAATTCGAATGGTCGTTTGGCGGCGGCACGGCGATGATGATCCACATCAACCATCGCGAAAGCCACGACGTCGATATCTTCCTCGACGACCCTCAGCTACTCGGCTTCATTGACCCATCCAAGAGCCAACTGAGCTTCAGCACGGGTCCTGCCGCATATGACGGCGACGGGACGAGGTTTCAGAAATTCGCGTTCGAGGGCTTGGGCGAGATTGACTTCATCGTGGCCGGGGCCTTGACCGGGACACCTTTCGAAAAGCGAGAGGTAGAAGGTCGTTCGGTATGGCTTGAGACCATTCCCGAGATCATTGCCAAGAAGGTTTATTACCGAGGCGCGGAGCCCAGACCGCGGGACATCTTCGATATCGCAGCCGCCGCGCGATCGCATCGAGCCGGCGTTGTCGGAGCCCTCCGGGCATTTCCGGATCGTGTCGCTCGAACAAGGGAGCGGCTTGCAGAGCTGAATCCGGAGTTCGTCAGACGGACGATTGCACAGCTCATGATCATGCCAGACTACGAGGAGATGGCTGCTGATAGCCTTGCCACTGCAACAGCCCTGCTCGAAGAGGTGCTGTCGCCAGCGACATCATCCTGACCAACGCCGGCAGCCGGCTTCAAGCGGGGGAGGGGCTTTCAGAGCCCAGACGCCTTGGTGAGATTGACGCGGAACCGATCCCGCCGCCGCTGATATTTGCGCGTCATCTCGGCCGAGGCGTGGCCAAGCTGCTTCTGGACGTAACGCTCCTCGATGTCGGCCGAGGAGGCAAGGCCGGCGCGCAGCGAATGTCCTGAGAACAGCAGTTTCCGTTCCCCTTCCGGAAGATCCGAGCGGACGCCGGCGGCGAGTGCGGTCTGCTTGACCAGGCGCGCGACATGCTTGTCGGAGAGCCGCTCGACGTCGACGGTCTTGTTGTCCTTGAAGATGCGCCGGAAGAGCGGGCCTCTCGCGATGCGGCCGAAGCGGATCCAGCTCTCGAGGGCAGCGACGGGGCAGGTCTGGTCGGAGGCGCCGCGGCCGACCTCGACCTCGCGCCAGCCGGTCTTGCCGCGCAGCGTCACCAGGACGCCCTGGTCAGGAAAAATCTCGATCCAGCCGGCGCCGTCGCTGTGGTTGCCATCGAGATGGTCGTCGCGCGCGACGTCGAGGCCGACGATTTCCGAGCGCCGCAGCCCGCCGGCGAAGCCAAGCAGCAAAATAGCGCGGTCGCGCAGGCCGCGCAGATCATGGCCGAGCGTCGCGATCATGGCGATGAGATCGTCGCCGAGCACGGCCTCTTTTTGCCGCGGTGGCTTTGCGTGCTTGCGGCGAATGCCGGCGAGCACGGTGGCAATATGCCGATCGGCGCGATCCATTGGCACGCCGCGCTGGGTAAAGTTCCAGGCAAGACCGGAGAGGCGCCGCTCGATCGTCGCGACAGAAAGTGGGGGGAGGCCGCGTCTCGGATCCCCGGCGGCGCAGGCGCCAATATAGAGGCCGATGACCTGGCTCGACGGCGGCATCGGATCGAATCCCTCCCGGCGGCACCAGCTGGTGAAATGCCGCCAATCCTTGGCGTAAGCGTCTCTCGTGTTGTCGGAGCTGGCCGCCTTGGCGTAGGCCGTCGCGGTCTCGACGAGGGCTTCCAGACGCGCCGGCGCCCGCGAGGCGGGGGGTGAGGAGCCCATTTCCAGCACAAGGTCGACGATGTCGGGCAAATCGTCGTGGGTCGGTTCGTCGGTTATGGCCCTGTTTTCCGGGGGATTTTGCATGATTTGGGAGGCTATCAGAATACGTCCGATAAGGCAAGCTTATCGGACATAAAACACTAGCGACATGCTGTGCGGAAAACGGCGAAGCATCTGGTCGCAACCGCACATCCCGTTTACGCTGCCGGAGATGAGTCGGCAGCCCGCACCCGCATCGCAAGTCTGCTTCCCGGTCCCGCGCGTGCCGGCGTGGGCGACGCCGCGCGCCCGTTCCGGGGACCCGGTGGAAGGCGCCTTCATGGCTGGCAGCGCCTTGAATGCGCTCGACAACCTCGTGCAGGCCGAACCCGAATGGAGCGGGGCGTGGCGGCATCGCCTGGCGTTGAGAGCAGCAAGCGCCTGCATAAAGCTGATCGGTCGCTCCGAGGACGAAGCGGCGTTGCGAGACGCCTGGTTGGTACGTCGGTCCGGCGACGAGCCGGGGCCTGCCGGCAATGTGCTTGCCGCGTGGCGCCGGCTGGCCGGCCGCACGCTGCCGCCTGCCACCGGCGATCTGCAGGCGGTCGCCGCCCTGCTCGGCGTCGGCTGGTCGGACGGTTTCGGCGACCTGATCGACGTCACGCGCGATGAGGTGCGCAGCGGCACGCTCGCCCCCGTGATTGCGGCGCGCATCGCAGCCGCCGTCGTGCGGGATGACCCGAAGGCCGAAATCCTGGCCTGGTGGCTGGCCGATTGCGCGCTGTCCTGGCGCATGGGCTGGCGCCACGCCGTGCCGATCCTCAGCTCGCAGATCCACACGCCGCTTCTGCGTTCGGGGTCGGAGGGCCGGCGCGCCCAGCCGGGCAGCGATGCGTTTGAGCAGGCCGCCTTCATCGCCGCGGCCCTCGGAGCGGCCGAGGCCTGCCGGCTGGCGGCGGACATGGCGGCGCGGGCCGAACGGCTTCGGGCGGTGGTGCCGAAGCTGCGATCCAAGGCGGCCGGCGACGTCGTTGACCGGCTGATCGGCGATGATGCTGTGTCGGGAACGGTGACCAGCAAGAACCTGTCACGCTGGGCCAGCCGGCGGCTGTTCGATCGTCTGGTCGAGCTCGGCGCCGTCCGCGAGCTCAGCGGCCGCACGACCTTCCGCATCTACGGGATCTGAGGTCGATGGCGGAAGCAGCGCGCGCGAAACGAGCGACGGGCCGACCAGGCGACGGTCTGTTTGATCGGGAGCTGGATCACTTGCCGCCGGAGGCGCGATGGCGGGAATGGATGCATCGCGTCGAGGCAACGATTTTCGCGGCCAGCAAACCGGTCGGCCGCGAGACGTTGGCGCGGATCGTCGGCAAGACCTGCAGCATCGACCTTTTGATCGACGACATCCGCGAGGAGTTGCGCGGTCGCCCCTACGATCTGGTCGCCGTCGCCGGCGGCTGGAAGCACCTGACCCGACCAGCCTATGCCGACGCCATCCGCACGGCCGTCGGCGAAAGCGAACGATCGGTCGACCTCACGCAGTCCGAATTGCTGGTGTTGATGTGCATCGCCTACTTCCAGCCGATTACCCGTGCAGAACTGTCGAGCTTCTTCGGCAAGGAGATCAGCCGCGACTTGATCGGCAATCTGCGCTCCTTCGGGTTCATCGCATCCGGCCCGCGCGCGCCGCAGCCGGGCGCGCCGTACACCTACGTCACCACGCAGGCATTCCTGCTGGAGTTCGGGCTCGGCACCCTGCGCGATCTGCCTGACTTCGAGGCACTTGAAGACGCGGGCCTGCTCAGCAAGGAAAAGCTGCTGGCCGGCGACATCATGTCAAGGTTCACCGATGGGGACGACCCTGGCGCCGGCACCGTTATAGACGAATAGTACCCGCGGCAGGGGCGCCACCAATCATTGGGGCTGTGGAACTCCAAGATCGCGGTGACGCTTTGACGTGGTCCGATCGCCGGCCACGCGCAGATAGGCCGTCAGCACGTCGGCAAGCCCGGCACGGGGCAGGGTTTGGCGCATGGATCTCGGCCGCGTCTGGTGCTTGTCGAGGAAGTCGGCGAAGCGGGCGATCAGTTCATCATGGCCGCCCGCCGCAAGGATCATCCGACGCCGATGCGCGGTCGCGGCGTCTTTGTCGGTCACAAGCCAGTCGAGAGATTTTGCGGCGAGCAACTCGAAGCAGCGAATGCGCGCGGCCGTCGAGAGATTCCTAAGAGTGCCCGTGGAGCCGATATCGACGACGGCCGGTGCGGACAGCACGCGCGAGACAACATCGCTGGTTGCCGCCGAACCCGTTCCCGATTCCACCCGGCATATATCCGCGATCGCACGTTCCAGTCGGCGCGCGGACGCCTTGACCGCGGTCTTGGGAGCAGCGCGCAGGTCGAAGCCGCATCGCGCACAATAGTGCTGCGCGACAACCTCGCCCTGGTCGAAGGTCGCGATGGGGGCTCGGCAGGCGGGGCAGCGATCGCGAAGGCCACAGCCATGCGCGAAACACGACGCACGCAACGCCAGCCGCCACTGCCGGCGGAAATACGGCGCCTCGTCCGCTGCAAGGCACTGCGGGCAATACTGCAGCCAGGTCGAACGCCTCCGGTGCGTGTTGTCCCGCAACGGCAGCAGGAGCGCGGCCATCGCAAAGCCGCTCATCATCATCGCCGAGATCTCCTCGGTCGCCCGGCCGGTCTGATGACAGAGCAACGTGGCGACGCGGCGCGGCAGTCGAAGGTCGAGACGCGGCGACCACATCCTCTCACTGAGGCCCAGGACGCCGGCGAACGACCGCGGCGCGATGCCGTTCGCGAGCGCGAGACGGTGGAGCCAGCTCGACAACAGCTCGTCCGGAAGCGGGTCGACGGAAACCGGCCACCGATTCCCGGCGACGTCGCCATATCGCTCGCGGATCTCGATCGTGAAGGCCGCCCGTGCTGCATTCGCTGTCACAGCAGATCCTCGCGCACCGGCGCCCGACGCCGCTTCGAGACCGGAACGTAGCGCAGCGCCTCGATGCCCGATTTCGTAATTCGCTCCTCGCCGGACCTCACTGCGGCTGAGGCCGCTGCGGAGATGATCGCCACGATCTCGCCGATCAGTCCCTCGGAGAGCTGGAATATCCTTCGCGCCAAGGGTTCATCCGAGAGATCGGACGCACGGACAAGCGGCAAGGCGCTCTTCAGGCTGTCGAGCAGCGCAAGAAACTCCTCGCCATATTGCCATCGCGGCACGGCGTGTAGGTCGAACCTGGTCGCCATTTCAGCGGTCTGGTTGACGAAGTCATAGACTGTGACCTCACCGATCAGAACCGGAGAGATGTCGAACTGGCGGCCGATCCTCCGCAGGAAGGCAAGCACGGCCTCGACGTCGCGGGCACGGCCGCGCAGCGCATTGTGGAACTCATCGAAGATCAGGATTCTGGGCTTCAGCCTGTCGAGCAGATGATCGACCTGTTCGGCTTTGCGGCCAACGTTCCGGCTGCTGCCCGTCGGCGCGCGCAAGGCCTGCAGGATGCTCCCGTAGAAATGGGCGAGACCGGCCCCCTCGCGCGTCTGCACCACCCATACCCGCTGCTGCTCAGCTGTTCTCAGATGCCGGACGGCGAACCGCTCGGCGATCATCGTCTTGCCGTTGGCATAGGGGCCGACGAGCATCAGTCCTCGGGTCCGCAACGATGGCGGCCGCGACAGAAGTTCGGCAAGGCGTTCATGCGCCGTGACCGCCACCTGATGTCCAATCCATCGCGGCGCCTGAATGTAGGTGATCCGCTCTTCCGTGCTGCGGTCGAGGTGAGGACGAACGTGATCGAGAAGATGACCCGTCATCTCACCAATCCTCCACCGGCAGGCGGCGCTTCGGGCGAGAGGGATGATCGGCGGGCGCCGGCGGCTCCGGCCGCATCGCGTCGTAGGGCTTGGGCGCGTCAGCGGCGTGGGATTTGCGCACGGCATTGCGCAGCTCGGCCTTCGACGGCTTCGATCCGCCGCTAATCTCCGCGATCCGCCGGCGCAGCGTTACCTTCTCGACATCCGTGCGCGCGTTCGCGGCGCGTCGCTGCAGGCGGTCGGCCTCGTGCTCCCACAACGTCATCGGAGCAAGCATGCCGTCGCGCCGCTCCACGGATCGAAACTCCCTGGTTTCGGGATCGCGGGCATAGACATGGCTGATGTCGCGAGGATCGTATCGAAGCTCGAGCTTGCCCAGCCGATCTCGCTGCGGAACAAGCTCGCCCAGCCAAGGTGAGTAATAGTCGAGCGCGAACATGCTGACGCCCTGCGGTGAGATGCGGCGCTCCGTTCCGGGCATGAATGCCAGCAGCACCCGCATGGCATCATCGTCGAAACGCGCAAGGTCGTGCGCCTGCCGGTTCCATTCCGACGCCGGCACCTTCAGGGTCCTCGCGTTTTGCTGCAGGTTGTGGTCGATCACCGCGAGCACGACGCATCGCTCAAGATCGGCGAAGCTGAGACGCGCCCGCCGCTCTGCGGGATATTGGTCGCGGTTCGCCACGGATCGGCCCGTTGAGCCGGGCTGCGTTGCAAGAACCCCGTTGAGCTTCCCAAGCAGCCTTTCGACCACGCCGCCGTGATGGACCCGGCCGCGATCTCGGTAGCGGATGCGGATGCCGTAGTCCTCGCACCCGCGCTGGAAGGCATTGCCCTTGAACTCCTTGGCGGAGTCGGTGACTAGCGATCGCGGTCGACCGAACATCGGCCACCCATGTTCGATACCCCGCGCAGCCAGCCATTCCTCCTTCGGACACATCGCCTGCGCCAGGCACAATGCGACCGACAGCGCCGACGGCTTTTCGAGCGTGAGGCAGAACCCGAGAATACAGCGCGTTGCCAGTCGGTGACGAGCGTCAGGTAGGCCCTGCCGACGAACGTCCCGCCGCCCTCGACAACCTCGACAAAATTGATGTCGGTCGGCGTGTGATCGATCTGGCAGACATCCAGAGGGTACGCCGCGTGGATGTATCCAGGCCGGGCCTTGAGCCGATAGAGATGTTTCGGGTTCGCAGATCGCTTCTTTGCGATTTCCTCGGCGCCAAACAATGCTGGTATTCGGCGAGCGACTGTGAGGTAGGATGGAGGAGCCAGGCCGGCCTCCTCGCAGCGGGCGCGGATCTCGGCCACGACCGGAGCGAGGGGCGGAGCCTCCAGCACCAGCCACTGCTCTCGCAGTGTCGTCGCGATGATCTTCTCGATCTCCTGCTGAAGTCGCTTCTTCCGTGTCCGATCCCGGTCCGGCAAGAGCGATGTCACGGTCCGATCGACACGGTAGCGTGTGAGCAGATTGTAGACCTGCCGTGTCGAAAGGCGCAGTTCGGCTGCGGCCCGAACGATCGCGGCCCGTCGGGGACCCGAGCCGTCCAAAATCCTGTCGAGCTCGCGCGCAACCCGGCGCGCCGTCGACCATGCTTCTTCGGAATGTGACGCTGCAGGCGCCGGTTTCAGGCTGTGCAATCGGTTCGGCAAAACGAGCGGTCAGTGAAATCATTAGCGAAAAATCATCACCATCGTAGCGCCAAAACCTAACAAGCACATGACTATTGCGCGATTGAAATCGGGAAGTGAAAGCGACAGCGACCGAGGCTTTGGCGCGGCTTGACGAGCGACTGGCGCGTTCCCCCGTCCGCGACGGTTTTGTCGAGCGCCAGCACTTCGCCGACGCAGCCGCCGCGCTCTGGCTCGCGGGCGAACTCGTCCACCTCGAGGACCTCGTCCTGCACGACGCCCATATGGACATTCGCACCCCGACCCACGAGCTCACCCGCGCCCATGCGGTGCTGCGAACCCGCCGTCGAATTTTGTCGCAGAAGCCGGACTGGGCGCTCAGCCGCGACGGTTTTTTGGCGCTGACCGGCCGGGGCGGCGCGACGCCGGCATCGGGACAAAAAAGCCGGGACGGGGAGGGGGCTGGAAGCAGCACCGTTGAAACCGACGGTCGCGATGACGCTGAGGCCGACCTGCTGGCCGAAGAATTTGCCGAGATCGATGCCGTCCTGGCCCGCTCGTCGAAGATTCTCAGCGACGCCGACGTGCCTGGTCGAAAGGAGGAAACGTCACGACGAGACCGGCCGGAGCCGCAAAACGGCCTGATCTACGATCTCGACTGGAGAAGAAGAACGGCTGGCCGAATGGCAGGCCGTTATCGCCGGGACGCGCGATCTGCCGGTCGTCCTGCGAGCGGCGATCCTGCTCGAGGCCTGGTCCGACATCGAGGTGCTGCAGCATGCCGCCTGGCTCGGGCCTCTGCTGATTGCCGCGCTGCTGCGGCAGGAAGGTCTTGCCGCCAACCATCTGGCCAGCCTGCATCTCGGCGCCAAAAACATTCCGCGGGAGCGGCGACGGGCGCGCAATCGCTCCGATCGGTTGCTGGCCTCCGTCGATGCTATCCACGACGCCGCGTTGGTCGGCCTGAAGGAACACGATCGGCTGACGATGGCGAAAAGCCAGATGGAACGTCGGTTGCGCGAACGCCGCGCCAACTCGAAGCTGCCTGACTTCCTCGAATTCGTGCTGTCGCGGCCGATCGTCTCGACTGGCATGATCCAGGAGAGGCTAAAGGTGACAAAGCAGGGGGCGCTCAACCTGGTCGGTGATCTCAATCTGCGCGAGATGACGGGGAGGAGAAGGTTTCGGGCATGGGGAATTGTTTAGTTGAACAACGTGATTGTCGAGCACGTGACCTGCCACTGAACTGTCATCCAGTGGCGATTAGAGCCTTGGCCGTTTCTGTTACGCCTCTTGGCGCGGGTTGAGCAACCGGCGGAGGCGCGGAGCCTTCCATCAGCACGACGGTGATGCCTCATTTTTGTGTCGGCGGCCTGCGGATTTCGAGAACAGTTATTCGCATGCTCGCCATTTACGTGAAGCTCGGCCAGATGCGGTATCCTCTATATAGCCAACCTCCATACAAGTCTACTTTTTGCAAATGTGGCAGTCGGTATACTCTACTTTTGGATTCTTATCGCCAAGCCAATCAACATCGCTGACCCCTTTAGCCTTATCAGTTATAGTCTCAGTTGCCGCCTGTCCGTTAGCCGCATATTCGACAATCGCGCATTGTCCAGGGGGTGCCGTCACATGGATAGTACTATCGCCAACAAGCTTTGCGCTGCCCGTGCATGTTCCTTTGAACGGAGCAGTGCAATCACATGCAAACGACACATTAGTCGCTGCTGCCGACGCGACAAATATTAGTATTGCGAGCGCCATTTTCATAGCTTTTCCTCCCTCGTTGTTAGACCGCCTTTAGGTGATCTTAAAACATTACAGTACGAATAAGAATACGGTCCCGAGTCGCAAGTTCACCCCTCACGTGCTGATGTTTGTAGGCATACGATCGTCCATCAACATTGCTTTTTCAACCTCTAGTACGGGGCAGGGGGCATAAATGTCTCCTTTGATTTATGCATCGAGAACTTAACCCCCCTCGCGAACTTTGTCACTGCATATTGAGTCGGATGGCTACGGAGGGGCTGTCAAAATATGAGCGTCACATGGCGACGAGAAAAAGCTCGAGACATGTGGTCGTACACAGCTAGGTCCAAGAAGAGGCTGGTCTTGCAAATGCGTAAGTCGCTTGACTTCAAGTTTGCAGGAAATCAAACGCGAGGTGATGTCGGTGGTGACACGTGTGTCGAGCTTGGCAATGATGAAGTTGACGCATCGATTGTTCCGGGTTCCTTTGCTATTCGCTATTCTAGGCCACAGGCAGGTAAAGACGTTATCTTGGAACCACTTCCCAATAAAACTCTTGCAAAGATCGATGAGAACGAACGTAGTCATCACGGCAAAGCTTTTGGAGGCGCCTTGGGGTCGAAGTCCCCTCTTTACATCTAGTCTACTTTGGCATCGCGTTCTCCTCTTGTGGGACCGCACTCACTTCGAGCCGGATGCTGTTCCTCTTGATTCGGTGCATTTGGCCGCATTCTGAGATGGACCGCAGAGACGTCGCGTGAGATTTTTAAGGTCTGGTCGGTGCCGTCGATCTTACTCGCGTCCGCCCATTTGCTCGGCTCCTCGAAGTCGCTGTTGTTTGTCCGGTTGGATCCAAAGGTTTTGAGGAAGTTGTCTGCCACATAGTGCTCGCTTTCCGTCACCAACACGGAAATGTGTTCACGTACGCAATCGGCCGGGAGGAAGAGTTCCTTGAGATTGGGATCCTTTACTGCCCCGTCGGCAAAGCGCCCCACAACCCATTCCACCAGTCCGTCGGATGTTCGCGGCTCCAGGAGGTCAATATGTGCCAACCCATCCGGTTCGACGCCGGGGGCCAGCGGCCGAATCAGTGCTGGCGCGCCACTCACGCCATCGACAGGAGTGCGCATCACAGTGACGCTCAGGGTTGAGGTTGAGAGCGGCGCACCGTTGCTGTTATGGTGAAGAATGCGCGGAATGTAGGCGCCATGATAGCCGACCCCGCTGTACCGTAGCGAAATGCGTCCGTCGTCGGCCACTTCTAGTTCAAGTTGGCGGTCGGCCGGCACGCGAACCTGATTGCGCGTTGGCAATGAACACTCAACGCCTTCAATACTATGCTCCTGATAACGGACCAGCCCAAGGTTGATGTGAGGTTCGTAGGTTTCGTGCTGGTCAATTTCGATATCGACGTAGAAGCGCCCAGTGTCCGGGTCGAGTTTCGGATCGTAAAGAGCGAGTGAGACGTTGAGCGTCGAATTGGATGCCTTGTCAGGATTGGTGCTGCCAGGCTTCTTGTCCGCCGGTAACGGCATCACCGTCTTTACTGATTTCACACAATTGCGGAACGCCGATGCAGGAATCAGCGCGGGCAGGTCGCCGGAATCGTGGATTGGATCGCGGCCCCAGCGCGTCACATAGCGGGCCGCCCCCTTCGGGGGCATCCCGCTCCCGTTTGTATCTACAAGCATGGCGATTTCAGCATCGATCTCCTCGACGACCATCTGCCGGACTTCAGGGATCTCAGGCGCATCGAACAGATGCGGCGGCCAACAGACCACGCCTACGCGCTCCTTAATTCCCCGCTCGAAAAATCTGTCGCCGACGTCGCAACGGAGTCGGACAGTGCGCCTATGTCGAACGCCGCTTTTGTCCCGAATCGTCAAATCCTCCGGGTCGTAATTCTCGATCTCGTAGTGCAGGCTCGGTGCGCAAAAGATCGATGGTAGCTGCTTCGGGCGTTCGGTCGAGCGGACGATCAGCGTTCGGCTACCACTCGCTGCTCCGTCGGAACTTAGGGCGAACCGTTCGTCCAATGAATCTTCGTTAGCGTCGAACTGGCCGCGGAAGCGGCTAACGGCGCGGGCGTTGACGGTGATCGATCTGGCACGCGTGTCTTTGAACGTGTATCCCACGAACGTGGGTTTCAGCGTGGGACCATGTCCGAAGGCAAGCCCGACTACGTCGCCATCGCCTGTTGTGGGACGGTAGTCGATATCGTTCATCGACATCAGCGTCTCAGCGTGCGGTTCCGGGATGAAGCAGAACTTGCCGGTCGTTTTGTCTTTGCGCGGCGCGATGTCGTCGCGCCAGTCTTCCCAGACTCCTGTCAGGTCGAGTCTCGACGTTGATTTGCGGTGGAATCTGACACGACCGCCGAAGAAGATGCGATTGGAGCCTTGAGTAAGCTTTTTTTCAGCGTCGGCGGATTGTGATGTCGGGTTTTCTTCCGGTCCGATGCCCCAAGCGATGAGGTTGCGAGTCCAAGCCACACGGATACCGGTTTCATGATCCTTTTGACTGGGGTGCGGGTCTGGACTATGCACCGCCCAAAGCACCTCAAGGGCCGGCGCAGCCAGCGGGCGTTCGACCGCGTGTACGAGGCGCAAGGTTTGATAGCTGCTGAGCGCCGGGATCGGGAGACGCCGGAGGGCGCGCAGCAACCGATCGGCGTCGGTTTGAGTGGCGGCTAGCTCATCCATCCGCCGGCCACGGAAGTTTGGCTTTTTCTCGAAACTCTTAAGGATCTCGGCAAGCTGGCCGGCTTCACTTATATTCGCAATAGCATTGGCCGCCATGGCCGAATAATTTTGAGCGAAGTGAACCGTCGCCGCCATCGGTGCCTGTGTCGCCAAGTCCGCGACCGTCTCGGGCAGAGACCAAATGGTCAGATCGATTTGTTCAGCTGGTGCGAGCCGGACTTTTACAAGGGCTAGGCCGCTGCGATCAGGGCCGATATCCTGAGTGTCGAAAGTGCCTACAATCCGATTATGGAGCGGCAGGGCCTCTAGGGGCACTGCCACAAGCTCCAACGACAACCCCGCCATATCGGGCCAGTGGCGATCGCGCCCTCGCGAGTCAGGCGCAAGCAGATCGACAATCACCGGAGGCGAAAAGCCGAACTGCTCGGCCGGCTGACCGTTCTCGGTAAAAGCCATAGTCATAAACCGCGCCTTCGGATCAGGGTAGCTTAGCACGCTGTCCTGCGGAGTGACCAAATCCTGCATCACTGGAAGTTTTGCGGCTGTGCCGAGTTTTGGCGAGAGGGTCAATTGCTGGTAGGGCGGCTCGGGAAGATCTTCGAAGTCATCGAGTGCGCCGTGCAACTCGGCCATGTCGAACGTCGTTTCACCGGGGAGGATCACTCGCTCCTCCCGCGCATCCCTGACCTTACCGTCGTAGCCGGTGCGCACGACGACGTTCCGCGCGTCGTCGGCCTCGTCCTTTTCCTCAGGGGGTGGCTTGTGTTTGAACAGTCGTGGCGTTGGCAACGGCTCATGCCGCAGAATCGGGAAACCGTCCTCGCCAAGCGGGACACCTGGCCCCTGCGCGAGAACATATACCGAGGAATTACCCTCGTAGATTTCTGCGGCGTCCTTGAGCCTCACGCTGGAGCCGTTTATTAGCATGCAGCGAGCGCCCAACTTAACTAAACTGTCAAACCGGAAGCTTGGCAGCGAGCCCCGCTTCGGTGCGATGGTACGCTCCAGTTGGATTTCGCCGTCGCCCGAATTGGTGTTGGCGCCGTGGGCTGGAACCGCAAGGCTCCAGTTGCGCCAGCAGGCGAGCGTCTCATAGACGACGGCAAGGGGCGGTTGATTTTCATCGGAGACCTGCACGTCCCTATGCATGGTCTGCACGCTGCCACCAAAGCGGTCTACTGGCCAGACTGGCGGTGCGGCGAGCGCCGTCGGATGCTTCAGTTTGCCTTCCACTTCGGGAAAGTTGACCTCGCGGTCCATCAGACTGAGCCATCTCCATTTGTGCTCACGACCCATCTGCGTCGCCACGTCGATACGATAACCCGCGATCAGATCCTCGAGGTAGAGGACACGCTCGCTTGGTTGCAGCGTATGGCCGTCGGGCCGGTTTTCCGAGGTCAGCTCGTTGGCCCCGGCCTCGCGCCGAAACCGATCGACTATAGACAAGCCAACGCCGTGCTGACCCGACACGCCCGAGGCAAGATCTGAGCGCCGGGCGCCATCTTCGCGGGCCTGCCGATCGCTGCGTGCAGCACTCATCCAACCATCGACGGCGGCATTCACGTTGAGCGATACTATGTCAAACCGCTTCGTGTCGCCGAGGTGGAGCAAGCCAAAGCTGCATTGCGAGTCCGGCCCTTGTACATTACTTGCCCTAACCTGCAAGGTGCCGTCGCTCTGTGGGTCAATAGCGGTCCAGACCGGCGCATTGAGCACCCCACCCCCACCTCCGAAATCGGCGCGCATAAACCTCGCGTTGTTTGGCACGTTCTGAGCCGGGATAGTCACGTCGATGATCAGGCCGAAGAAGGCGGCGAGTTGCGGATACGCGTACATTCCGCCGACCACGCCCATTGTGTTGAGGGCCTTGTCGTTGTCGCTCGGACTTCGCTGCGAATCCCGGTTCCGGGCTACTTTCTCCTCGTCGTCCGGCTGCATGCCAAGCAGATAGTCGGCATAGTCGTCCCGGAGCTGCGCAGCGAAGGCTCTGGTCTCTGCGGAGGCGGAAGCCCGATTGGCTTCTGCCTTTGCAGGATCCCCGGCTATGGCGCGCCATGCGGCGTCGTAATACATCGCCGCAATTGGCGGCTTGTGTCGGTTCTCGGGTCCAAAGTTGGAGTCTTGCGGTCACGCGACTTGCCATCGGCGCGCGCTTCACCAAGGCGCGTCGCGATGCTTTTTCCAAGTGCCGCGGAAATGCGACCGACGCGCTGGTAGCCGCGTTCGCCGTCATAAGATTCCCGCTCGACTTTGGCGCCCCCTGGAAAAAAGGTTGCACACGGCTGGGTGCGTCGGCATAGACCTTGCCATAGTTTTCGATCCGGCGGACAGTCTCGTTTGCGAGCCCCTGGAGACCTTCGATGTTGAATGTTCTTTCAATGGGACTGTCGTCACCGCGGCTGTCCGTCGGCTGGTCTGGCCGCGTACCAGGAAACATCTCGAAAATAGCCTGGCTCTGCTGCGTCGAAGGCGCGAGCGGATTGAGGCGAGTTGCGAGACGCTCGAAGTCGTCGGTGAAATGCATCGCCACCTGGCCGAAGACGGACGCGGCTGTCATGGCGATTGCGGACATTGCCAGCCGGTCCACTGGACTCCCTAGCACGTATGTCGCGGAGCGCCGGCCCGCCTGAACCGCGAGGGCACTTTCACCTTTAACCAACGTGCCCGGGGATGTACGTGCAGTCGCATCGAGCAGGTCGCGGCCGACCGCCTGCACCCAAAGTTCATCGCGATCGGTGGTATTGGCCGGCCGAGGAATCCACTCGAGGAGCGTTGCCTTTTGGCGAAAACCTGTATCGAAGACGATGTCGACGCTGTCCGGCGTAAGGCGACTAAAGATTTCCGACGGCCACCGTGAGAGATCCACGTTCCGTGCGCCAGAGCTTTCAACGCTGTCGTCGGGCTGCAACACCAGCGAGATGACGAGATCGCCATTGTCAAGCACCTTACATGGTTCCGGGACCGCCCGGACGAGCACACGAACTTGCTTACCCATCAGTTCAACTCTTTGGCGAGCGCTGAAAAATACTGCCGGTATCTCTTCCAATTAGTGACGCGATTCGCGACGTCGACCTTGATGACCTTACCCTCGGCAAGGAGGCTCTGTCCGCCGCTGCCTCCGCCCGAGAACTGGTACTGCGCGGTGTAGCTGTAACTGATCTTGACGAAACCTACCTTAAAGCTGACCGTCACTGTGAGTTGACCGGTGACGTTGCTGCCAACTTGCCGAATGCGAACTTCAAAGAAAACGGCGATAGTGAAGCAAACGATAGTACCTTCGCCAATGGCACGCACGAAGCCTTCAAGGATCAGATCCTGCCCCTTGTGCTTCTCGATATAAATGCCTGCGCTGACAAAGCCATTCGCATTGAGCGGCCCGAAGGTTATCGCCACCGCTCCGCCGAACTCGAGCTGCATCTGGAAGTCGACAATGTCGGAGGCAACGGTCTGCAGCGATAGGTAGCCGGCACCGCCGTACGGCGTGCAAATGATCGTGAGTGGCTTGTTGCGCGCAGCCAGCGCGAAGCGAAATGCAACTGGCGAACCATCAAAAGTGAGTTCAATCGAGATATCGATCGCAAAGTTTAGGAGTGCCAGCGTGCCGAGCGGAATTCGTTCTTGTTCGTAATGGTAACCAATGACAATGCCCAGCGGATTAAAGATCAGATGTAGATAGATGCCGCTCTTGCCGCCGAGGAAACCCGACATGGCTTGAATAAACTGGACAACCGGCCCGAACGTCACCGCATCCTTGGCAAGGATCACGTGGAAGTTCGATCCGGTTTCATCCAAGGTGAAACGCAGCTGGTCAAACCTCACTGTAACAACGTCGAATGATGGGCTGGAGAGATTGATGTTGAAAAAACGAATATCGCCTTCAGCCTGAAAAATTGGCTTTGGCTTAGCGGGATCGCGGAGGTCCACGCCAGCGCGCGCGTAGAGCGTTAGATCGTTCGAGTCCTTTCGCGTCGCCAGCTTGTCTTTGAACGCATCCGAGCTCGGGAAGTTGGGCTTATTCTTCCTGCGGGTCTGGTCAATCCAGAAGATCTTAGAGGACTCGGAAGGGAAAGATTTGAGTGGGACGCCCCACTCATAATCAAAGCTCACCTGCGCTGGGATGAAGGAGCGCAGCGCATCCTCGAGTTCTCGCGACAGACCGTCGAGATCGACGAGGTCGGCTATCTTGCCGTGCAGCAGCAGATCAGCCAGCTGCCGGGCCGGCTCGAGCGCTCGCGCTGGCGCGGGAATTGCTGTTGTTTTGATCCAGCTTTCGGACAACTTGATCAAAGCGTTGATCTGTGTGTTGCGTGGGCCTGCGCCAGGCGGAAGCGCGAAATCGAAAAGGCTGGTTGCGCTCTCGATGGCTGCACGCGCCTCATCGATCATTTTGCGCTCGCTTATGATCGCGTCGCCGATCGTGGGATCGGCGAGGAGGTCAAACAGCTTTTTGTCTAGGAAGAGCTTAAGCGTCTTGACGGCAGTGGCATCCCACGTAGCCGGATTGAGCTTACTGTTCACATCGTGGGCGAGACCGTAGAGGCTTGTCGTATTAGGCCCGGCGATAAAAGTCAGGGCCTTGACTAGAATCGGTTGCAATCTCGGGAAAATAACCTTGTCGGCGGCGTTGAGCGCATCCAGTCCCAGCGTCATGCCGCGAGTGGCGAGGCCCATAATGGAGCTCGCAGTGTCGGTCACTTTGGCAAACGCATCCGTTGCCAAGGTGAGGAAGGACAATCCCTCGCCCAACAGGGTCGTTACCTCGTCCTCAGTAGGTGGGTTACTCAGCGGGAGCCTAGCTGCATTGACGGCCGCATCGAGCACCTTGTCGGTCAAAGCCATCAGGCTGCCTGCCGCCGTGTCGAGCTGCGCATCAATCTCCTGGTCGACCTTGTCGAGAATGTGTTTGGCAGGGGATACGAGCGTGCCGGTCTTGTTGTAGTCAACGATGAGGCTGCCGACGAAGCGCAATGCACTCTGTTCGGCCGCAGCCAGCGTGCCGGCAAGTTTTTGCAGAACGACCCAGCTCACATCGTTCCCAGCGCTGTCATGGACGATCGTCAGCGCTTCCTGGGCGGCGGCAATGGTGTCCTTCAACGCTTCCAAAGCAACGGCTTGCAACGCGGTGAATTTGCCGAGAGCGGCAGCGACATTGGCGCTCACGCCGGCGAGACTCGCGGGTGTGGCATTCTTCACGATCACGCTAGGTGCCGTAGCGGCGAATTCCTTGCGCAGAACCTCGAAATCATCGAGCGTCGCGTCGAGCCGCTGGCGCAGCTTCGCCACGCGCACCCGGGCCTGGCTGATCGCTGATCGCATTCCCGGTGGAACACGCGGATCATCGAGCACGAGATCCAGCGCGTCGATTACATTGCCAAGCGCCAAGTTTACGTTATCTGCCTGCGTTGTGAAGGACGGTAGTTTGACCAGCGGGTCGGCGTAGGTCTTGAGAACATCTGAGAGCAGACCTTGTGGGTCGGCCTCGGCGAGGAATTCGTGAGCCAGAGCATACACGCGCTCCAGCCCCATGACGCCGACGGCCCAACTGATCAGTGCCACGGTAAGTTGTCGCGGCAATTCGCGCAGATGCCGCTCGATGTCGCCCGCATCCTTTTCGAAAGTCTGGGCGATGCGCGACAGCGATACATAGCCGTCGATCAAAGGCTTGGTCACACTCTTATTGAGTAGGGAGTGCTCGAGCGTCTGCTCGCCGACCTGCAGTGCCTGTGTCGGATCGAGTGTGCCAAATTTGGTGATGTCGAATCTGACGACTTGGCGCCCCACCTGGTCTCCATCGCCATCAACGATCTGCCAGTTGTCGGGCCGGCCCACTAGGATCGCGATCAGGAAGGGATAAAGCGTGTGTTGAAGATCGGTGTTCGGCGGATCAATAACGGTGACGTTGAGGCCGGGTTTGCCATCTACCAGATCGCATTGCAGCGTGACGCTGAAGATCAATGCGGCATTGAGTTCGGAGACGTAGCTGCGGATTTCTGCGAGGACGGCGTCCCTCAGTGACTCTCCGAGCATCTTTAGGGCGTCGTTTAGTTTGGTGATAAATGTGTCGACGATTGCAGGGGTAGGACTCTTAGCAACGGCCTTGATCTCCGCCAGCGTCTTGCGGATGGCAGACGCGGTAGCACCCAAAGCCGCAAATGCCTTGCTCGCCTCGTTGGGCTGGAATTGGCTCGCAGCCGCTTGGAGCTTTGCCAAGGATGTGCGCAACTCTACGAAGGCGCCCGCGAGGCGCGGATAAAGGTCTGCAAACTTGATGGCGGGCGCGATACCGAGTTGGGCCGAATAGTCAGCAAGGTTGTGATCCAGTTGGCCCGTGGCGCCGTCGACGGCCGCCGTGATCCGACTGGCGACGTTCGCAGCTTCGTCGGCGAACTCCTCAACGTTCTCGGTGATCTTGTAGGTGGTCGATTCGATCATCTCCGGAGCGCCGTCGATGAAGCTCAGGATGGGGACTACTGACTGCAGCGGGATGATGGCGAAGAGCTTGGGTAGCTTCAGCGCACCGACTAGCGCTTCCAGCCCGTCGAACTGGCCCGCCTGCGCGGTACTAAGTTCGAAATTGTCGCTTCCCGTGTCGCCGGCGCCGGCTGTCATACTGCCATCGCCGAGCGCACTGTTAAGATCCATCGTGGCCGTCTTACCGCCGACTGGCCCCTGTAGGCTCAGCGCCACTGACTTGATATTGGGGGTCACAAACCCACCCGCAACGGCGGTGTTGCCGTCAACGACCAAGTCCGTGGGTCGCCTGCCGGTGGTTTCGTTCAGCAGCGACAAGAAAATCCCGGATGGGTTCTTAGCCGGTGAGAAGCCGTAATGGAGGTAGTTGAGGTCGTAGCTAGCAGCCGTGAAGCCTCTCGACTGACCGTTCATGTAGTTGAGTGATTGCACCTCGACCTGGGCTTCGGCGACAACCGGGTAGAAAGGCGGCTGGTCGGCGCCTTCCATCACGGCGTTCATGGTGAACTGAAAGCTAGGATCGGCCGAGGTTCCAACAGGACTGCTGACCTCGCGGCCCTGCGCGCCCAGCAACCAATCGCGGGTGGCGAACTCGGTGCTACCGGCTTTGCTGTCGTCGGCGTAGCGCATGCGCTGGTTCGCCGTATCTACCCGGCGGCCAGCGTCAGTGACTTCCCCGGCCGGCATGAGGCCGTTGTAGAAGGCGACGAGTTTCGAAACACCCAAGGGGTCGTGCGCAAGAGTGTTGTCGACGACAATCAGGGGGCTCTTGAGTTTGCGCTTGTCGCCGTTCGAATATTCAACCTCATACTCAAACTGGATAACGCCTTCGAGCTTATTGCCTGGTTGCGTCTTTGGAAAGAACGCCGCTCCTCCCATTTCTCCAAACGTGCCTGGCATATTCCCCTTGTCGAAGGGATCGACGATGTCAGGCGACGTTGTCGTCAACACCGTAATGGCGGTGGTGTAGAAGGCACGCCCGCCATAGCGCTGGCTGACTGCCGGGAACGATTTACGAGGTTCACCGACGACCACGAAATAACGCTGTATGAGATAGGCGACCGGCGCCTTGCCCGATCTATCCCTGGGGTCGGCGCGGAACTTCCGCTCTGTCGACTTGATTACCGAGCAGCGGTGTCCAAGCGGGAAAAGAAAGCCTTTGTACACCACTTCCACGAACACATCGCGGCCAAGGAAGGCTTGATGTTGCCACCGTTCGATTGTGAGAGCTGGCCAAAGCGGCTGAACGTCCTCGCGCATAGTGAAGCCGGAGGGCGGCTCCCATTGCCCCTGGAGATTGACGGTCGCGCCGAGGCTGGAGAGCGCGATGTCGGCGCTGCTCAAAGCCTGCGGCGCGAATATGCCCTCGTCGCCCAAGAGGCCTGTCGCGGCTATATAGTCCTTTGGCAGCGGAAAGACGGTAGATTCCGCGCGCTTTTCGTCGTCGGTGCTGCTGGGGTTTTGGAAGAGCACCGGGTCGGGGACTGGCAGCAAGGCGGGGAGACCATAGACCGAACTCAGCAAGACTAGTTCGTGCCGATCGCGTGCGTCCAGGGACATGCGCATGGAATGAGGGGCAAGCCAGTCGCATGCGGATTCCCAGATGTTGCGCGGCGGGTCGCGCCAAGGCGCTTCGTTGGAATGGGATGGGTGCTTCCTGTTGCTAAAGAAGCCGGGACGTGCCTTGTCGAAATCGGGCGACCACAACGCACGTACGCTCTTTCCACCCAGATCGGGATCGAGACGTGCCGACCACAGCATGATACCGGCGGCAATCCGCTCGTCCGTCAACTCCGGCGGTGTGTGCCATCGCGCATCGTTGGCGGTTGAGAGCTGCAGGCGATAGGGGATCTCCATTGCCGAGTCCTCAGCGGTGGGCCGGGTCAGCGCGCGATCGATTGCGTAGGTCTTGTCGCGAATCTCAGTATCAACAGTAACACCAGAGATACGCAACTGCTCGGCGAGCGAAGCATCGCGCCGCAAAGCACGGGCAGCCACTTTGGCTTTGAGGCCGCGCCAGTAGGACAATGCGCGGACCGTATACGGACGCGGCAGGAATGGTGTTCCGCGTGTCGCCGGGTCAGCCTCGTGCGCCTCGGGGCTAAAGGCGAAGACAAGACGGGTCGGACCGGCGCTGCGGGCTTCTGTTACATGATCGAGCGATTTTAATAGCTCGTCGACGACCATCGACGCGGTTTTCAGATCCTTGTCGCGTTCGTTTTGAGCCGCCGCTAGATTTTCCGTTTTTATTTTGTCGACAACCGGCGGCGCCGCGTTTCGAAGGTTCCGTGCCGCGTTTGCAAGCTCGGCGTTTCCATTACCCCCGGTGGTTTCGTAGAGACGCGTGGTTCCAAGTCGCACGTCTTTGCTGGTGCGGTCTTCGTTTTCGACTACTAGATAGGCCTTCTCCGTAATGTGCTGCGGCGGAAAGCGCACGATCATCAGCGGATCCCGGCCAACGGGCAATTTGAATCCCGGCAGACAATTCTCGCAGCTGTCTAGGTATGCATCGCCGGGTTTACTGACGAGATAGAGGTCCCGGAACGAGTATTTCAAGCTCAGAAGATCGGCAGTCCTCAACACCCGGACCATGGCTCTCTCGCCCATTACAGCAGAGAACAGCGGCGGGCTGCCGAGCATGTAACCTGCAGCGACCAGCGTCGCCTTCCGATCGGGCTGCAGTTCCTCGAGGGCGTAGTCGATTTGCGTCTGCTCGAAATCGATCCGACTGTAGTCGGCTCCTGGCAAGGGTACGAATGCGTGGTGGAGGTTGGCTTTCGCGGTGAAGGCCGTTAGCGCGTCGTCTGCGCTTTCGGCCCAGAGTCCAAGCTCAGGGCCGCCTGAGATAGTCAGCGGGACGTGACCGCGTGCCTTGTAGGCAGGATTTGACCGAAAGTTCCCCGTGAGCCAGGAGTGAGAATGCTTGCCCCAAACGATCTCGTTCAGCCTGGCCATCTCCAATTTGAAGTCCGGCCACTCGCGAACATGGCGCTCGGCAGCGTCCTTTCTTGCAGAGAAAGCGGCTACCGCCTCGAAATTGAACGACTTGGCGACGACACAGGTGCGAGAGGTCGGCGAAAGGTCGGCCAGAACCATCGAAAGATGCGGTTCCTCAGGATCGGACGCTTCAAACATGAAGGCGTCGAGTTCGAGATCCGCGGTCTTGGAACTCGCAAAGCGCCCGCCGGCCCCGTCGCTCATCGGCCCTTCGGCCCACAGCACGGTGACGCGATCGTCTGCCTCATAGCCCGGGATACGGCTGCTTCGCGCGGCAAGCAGTTCGAGGGCGGGAACGCGCGACGGCAGTGCCGTTTTGCCGATTGCAAGGCGCAGCGTGCGTACAGGGATCCGGACCCCGTTGGCTCTGAAGCTGATCGGCGTCTCAAGACCGTGCAGAGCGAAGCGTCCGTTTGGGGCAAACGAGAACACAGCGGGTCCGCCGGCCGCCAAAGAGCGATGATCTAGAGCCTTGGCAATGGAAGCGGCGCGCGCGGCACTGATGTTACCGCTGAGGTCGCGCGCATTTGACAGCCAATCGATCAGATCGACCTCGTCCCTGATCCTGAGTTCCGGAATCGTGAGCGCCAGAGCCGCGCGCCCGTCCACGAAACGCACTGTCAGGGTTAGGTTAAAGCTCAGCTCACTGCCGGAAAACGAGACCGGCTTTATCGCAATCTCGACCGGATCGCTGGATGGCGAGACGTCGGCATCGCGCCCGAGCGAGTGACGAGCAAGCGGACCGAACCAGGCCAGTAGGCAGGTCCAGTCGCCGGTTCCATACTGAATTCTGAACGACGCGTCGGTGCGAGTCAGATGGATGCTGTCATCGGCTGCGGCGAAAACGTTGGCCACCGGCATGGCCGCTAGAGTCGACCCTATTTTCAGAATGCCGCGTCGTGTGACGAGAGGTCCTCGAAACCGAGCCGCTAAGTAATCACTTCCGCCGGGGGTGTGGTCCCCCTGGTCCTGCGCCCCCCCTTGTGGGGCTTTAGCCATTCTGCTTCAGGCCGAGCAGTAAAACTGCGCCTGATAAACCGACATAAGACACTGCTGGAAAGCAATACTCAACCAACTCTGCCCCCCCCCGGGAAAAGGACGACGTCTCAGGATTGGGCCTTAGAATTCCTCCTTATTCTTCAAATTGTCAAGGGTTCCTTCGGCAGGATCTGCGGCATCCGAAGTCTTATGACTTACCATTGGTTAACCGTCGCGCGTATATTGCGTCCCGCCCGCTAATATCATCTTTGGTAAGTTTGCGTCGTTCTTCACCCGGCGACAACACTTCCAGCATGACAGGTCGGGGGTTTAACGTACGATCTCTTATATCTGCCAGTCCGATGCAATGACCCATCTCGTGAAGCGCAACGCTGGCGAGATCCCACTCAATGTGCGTCGGCGCTTTTTCTCCAACATTCCAGCTGAGCGCGGCATTGAAGCGGACGTCGCATTCGGCAATTCGACCATTTTTCCACTTCAGCTCGGAACGCCCAGGGGCCGCATACTGTTCAAGTGGACCGAAATCAATGCGGTTGCGCCCATCCCTGATCGGGAATAATCCATTCAAGGGACCACAGTCCTTAGTCACGGCGCGCAATCTCAATGATGGTGAATTCCACTTGGAGGCGGCGTTCTGAACAATCGCGACCGCTCCCTGCGGGAGCTTATGACTGCAAATCTCGAAGAGTATTTCGATTGGATGATGCCGGTAAGTCCAATCAGCACCAACGAGTTCGAACCCAAGGGCGGATTCGACTTGGATCGTACAAAACATTAGAGCCACGATTAGCCTGCAGGTCAGAAGCGTGAGCCCCCATTACCGATCTCGACAAAGGTTGTCAGTACGAAAGCGCAAAGGCCATTGTCAGGCAACTAGTGCGATCAGCCTCACAGCCATGACCGCCGAAATGACTCAAATACTTTCGTTATTTACTTGTCATTTACCTAACACAGTATTACAGTCGCCGCCAGCGAAAGTTGGTCGAGCTTTTGCAGAAAGTTAAAGGCGAAGGAGTTGAAACGTGAGGAAGCTTTTGTTTGCGCTTGGATTGCTCGCCAATGCTTCGTTCTGTTCGATCGCCAAAGCGGACGATTGGGTACTTCGAGTAGAGAAAGACTTTCGAGTTTGTCATGTTCAAAAGACGACAGCTTCTAAACTCGGCGAGGACTTTAAGGGACCTTTTGCGACCCGAAAGGCTGCATGCACCGAGGGCAAGAATCAGTACGATTCGACATCCAGTGACACCACTAAATGCTGGACATATGGGCTAGGATCAGTCGATGGTTGCAAAATTGAACATGTCGACTTGCCTCACTAGTGAAGGGCTTAGAGGCCCGCCGCTGCGTACGGCGCCACCATCGGATAGTCCCTCACAAGGCTCCATTTGCTCGGTTAGTCGTCAGGCTGTCGTAGTGGACGCCAAGATGCCTCTTAAGCGATTTGAATTTCTTACCGTCTTCCAGACAAACGATGTAGTCAGGAAATACTGATCAAATTAAGTTTGCATTCTCAGATTAGCTGCACAGCTAAGCTACGGAAATCATTGACTCCGCATTCTCACAATTTACTGCCAAGCGACAGCAGCCTAAACCGTCGCCAGGCCCCCGAGACAGTGGTAACCCTATAGAAAGGGCATCGTCTTCGGTTGACGTTGCTTAGGGGGGAATATGGCAACTTACTTTAACGAGTATTTTAACGTCAGTCGTGATCAGGTTGATGATTACGGCGCATTCAACGTGTCGATAATCAACGATCTGCCTTTGTTCATCGACCCATTCTTGCTGTTCCACAGCGCGGATGCACGCTACAAGACCCTACATGCGGAGATTCTGAAGTACATAAAATTTCTGCGTGACGCGGTTATCCGCGGCAAAATCAACAAGGACCTAATAGCGGCGTGGTTTTTCTTCTCCGAGGTGAAGCAGAACTGGCTGGGTTTCTCGCTCGTCGGCAACGGTGGCTCGGGACTTGGCGAGGGATTTGCGAACGCTCTCAGCGGCAATCTGGCCGATTTGTTTGCTGATTTCGGTGATGAGAAAATCACCAATGGAAGCCATGTCGAGAAGGTGTGCCTGGTTCAGGGCGGTGTAGGTCGAGACAATATCAGCGACTTCACGACCAATCTGATCAAGGACTTTTTGTGCACCTACACGGAAGCGTTCACTTTGGCCCATATAGCGCCCGGACTGCGTAAAAAGGTCTGGGTCGGCAAGGCGCGGTTCAATTATGAAACCCACTCGTGGGAGCGGCGGCAGTACGAGCTGCCATGGCTAGCCCGCGACCAGGATTTCGTGCTGTTGACGCCCAAAGACATTCTCACTCGCGACGAAAACTGGATCAATCGCACGGATATGATTCGCGACTTTGAGAGTATCCCAACCGCGATCGCAGACGATGAGCTAAGGGGGCAGGTGTTCGCCTATTTCGAGAGCGTGCTAACAAGACACGAAGACCGGGAGCCGAGCCAGCGAGAGCATGACGAGGCAGCGGTTAAGACGATTATCAAGTTCCCCGCACTGGTCGATTATTACATCCGGAGCAAAGAGCTCAACGGCGACCAGGCCGTTGATTTGAGTACTGAGCGCGTGTTGCTCACGCGTCAGATATTCGAAGAGCAGGTGCGCTTGCTCCAGAAGGACCTAGCCAATTTCACACCGTTCTACGTGATCGCCGGCAGCACCTATGAGGAAACCCACCAGCGGCTCGCCTATCTGAAGGATGTCATCGAGAACAAAGGTGGTCACCGCATTTTCTGGCGCGACGGTAAAGCCATTCAACGGGAGAACGATCTGCACGTGCTCGCGCGACTCGTGTGGTTCGGGTCCCCGTCGGACGTAGGTGCGGAGGCAAACGACGGCCGTGGGCCAGTCGATTACAAAATCACCAGGGGAGCATTCGATAAGACTCTGATTGAGATGAAGCTCGCGAAAAACACCTCGCTGAAGCGGAATCTTGAGAAGCAGTTGCCGATCTACCAAGCGGCTAGCGACGCGAAGGAAGGCATCAAGGCCATCATTTATTTCAGCTTAGAAGAGAAGATCCGCGTCGACGCTATATTAGACGAGCTAAAGCTTACCGGGCACAAGGACGTCGTTCTGATCGACGCACGCGCCGATAACAAGCCATCGGGATCTAAGGCTTAATACGCTTCGACCGAAGTCTCAGTATTCAATGCGCCAACCAATCCCCGCGCTTTGCCAAGATGCGCTCGGCATTAAGCACTTTGCCTGGCGGACGTATCCGGACTCCACCGCGGCAAGCTCGAGAACGGTACTCCTCGCCGGGGGCAGTCGGTCCCGCGTCTCGCCTTTGGCGCCGCAATGGCTGACGCTCCTTCGGCTGCCTTTTTCTACAGCGCTGCTTCGCACGCGTGGCGCTTTTGCGTGCCTTTTTTGTCTGTTCCAGCGATGCTCGCGCGTTTCGGCACTGACGCTGCACGACTTTCCGATTTTCGTACCAACTTCACGGAAGGATCATATACTGCCATTGCCAGTAACGGGGCAGGCGACTTTGGGGAGGACCACATGAAATATGGGCGTTTCGCGGCTGCCGCAAGCGTGGCGGTTTTCTTCTCGCAGGCCGCGATCGCGGACGAGCTGCGCATTGCAAGCTGGAACATTGCCAACCTTGCAAGCGGGCCAGGTGTCGATCTTCGCGGGCAAACCAGAACGCAGGACGACTACGACTATCTCAGGAACCAAGTTCGCATTCTCGGCGCCGACATTATCGCCCTTCAGGAAATCGGCAGTCTTCCGGGCGCGCGTGCCGTGCTCGGAGATGGCTATGAGATCACCTTTGAGACACGCTGCACGGCACATGAAACCAGATGCCTTTCCGATCACGATGATATCTATACCGCCATCGCCTACCGGAAGGGGCTCGCCGGCAGAGTGGAGATCTTTCAGATTGACAGTCTCGGGATCGATCATGCCGACGAATGCGGCGTTACGCGGCCTGTGCGGGGCGGCGTTTGCGTGAAGCTCGATATCGGCTGGCAGATGACGTGGATTCCGTCTGTCCACATGAAGGCAAGTTGCAAAGATGACATTATCGAGGAAGGCGCCGAGGATGATTGCCGAACGCAGCGGGCTCAGTATGAGGAACTCGCAAAGTGGATCAAGAGCCGACCCGAAGGCGAGGCCGTGATCGTCACGGGCGATATGAACAGAACCCTTCTCAAGCCCCCAGATTCAGTTCGCAAGGAAATATTTCTGGACCAGTTCTCAGGCGTGCTGTCGCTTGGCACTTAATTGTAAGAATGCGCCGGCTTGGTTCAGGATTGGCATTTAATCGTGGGAATCTTGGACGTCAGAGTCTCAAATTAACTGCATTTGAGAAGAGGCTCTCGACCTGCGCGCTCGGGCTATTATGTTCTCGGCGGCGTCGGTGAATCTCACCCTGTTGTCACCCATCATATGCCCACGCAGCATTCGCAGCATCTCCGGTCCGGCACGCTCGACGATAGCTACCCCTGCCAGCAGAGCCGGCCGCAGGTGAAGCGGCAGGATCGGCTTTGCAGGTGTGGGCAGATTCTCCTGTTGCTCGGCAATGACATGGTCGAGATCGGGGATGATTGCGCCGAGCACCCGGAAGCGCCAGAGATCGTGCTCACGGGGTATAGGTATTGGAATGCGTCGCATCAGGAGAAGCCGGGCGATTTCGGTTGCCGATGTCCAGGTTCGGATGCCGCGTTCGGCTTCATCGTCGAGCAGCTTTTCACCCCGCAGAGCCGCACGGTGATATTGCCGGAAAGGGGAGGGGAGTTCACCATCGCCGAGCCCTCGCAACAATGTTCCGCAATGCGGGCAGGTGATCCGCCATCCCGCCAACTGGCTTCGCAGGATTGGCGACAGTTCCGCGCCACGAGGGCTGCAACTCGCACAGGTCTGAGCCGGTCTCGCGGCGATGAGCCGATGCGATAACCTCGGCGCACCGGTGAAGGCCATGCGACGCAAGACGGCCGGTCCGATGGCGAACATGTTGGCCAGCCTGATCTGGTGAGCGCCGCTCAGATGGAGATCGGCGCTGCGCAGCGACGGCACCTCTGGAAGGCAGTGCCGAAGCATGACAAGCGGAGGGACCGCGTAGAAGGCTGCATGGCGGTTGATCCAAGAGGACAGGAGTTCGTCGGCGACAGGTGACAACCGCACCGGCAACTGCCGTGACGGCGTGTTCTCAATCATGCGAATGCCGCCTCGGCATCGAACTCTGGCTCCCAGTTCTCAATCGATGCATCGGTGATGCATTCGTGGCCGCTTTCGATGGCCTCGATGGCCAGGCTGTTGATCATGTGGAAGATGCTGGCGGTGATACCCTCAGTGATCTGCAGGATCCGGCGCAGCGATTTCGGCGTGAGCACCGAGGGCCGACGCAGCGGCGTATTGCGCAGGATCGACACGACCAGGGTTTCGAACTGTTCGTTCGCAGCCCACCGGCTCAAGGTGAACTGCTCGAACCGGCGCGCAAGCTGAACGTCGCCGCTGATGGCCTCCCGCGCCTCGTTGACGCCGAAGCAGACCAGCGATATCTGCAGACGATTGCTGAGGAACCGCAGCGTGTTCAGGACGATGCGCTGCTCGCGATAAGTTCCGGCGAGGATGTTGTGCACCTCGTCGATGACCAGAACCTGCACGCCGATGGCCTCCATAATGCGTAGCGCGGCCTGTTCCATCTGGGCGATGTCGGCGCGCGGCCGCTGTGGCGCGCCGAGAAGGGTGAGCAGTTCGGCGTAGAACCGTCGCTCGCCGGGGCGGCTGGTCATTTCCATGGCCAGGACCGGTGTCTTCAGTGTGCCCGTCAGAGGATTGAAGCTTGGCGGGTGCTCGTCCCGGAACCGCTTCATGATCATCGTCTTGCCCATGCCGCTGTCGCCGTAGATCGCGACCGAGGGCATACGCGTGCCTCGCGGTTGGACGAGGAGCGCGCTCAACCGGTCGAGTGCCTGCTTGGCGCGCGGATAGAGTACCCAGCGGCGTGATCGTATCGCGCGAACGCGTTGCTCATCCGTCTCGGCGAGCAGCGCTGCAGCGCCGGCGGTCAGGTGGGAGACTTCATCGTTCATTTTCACTCCAGCTCAATCTGTATCCTCGACAAAGGGTACAGGTTTGCTGGAGTCTACACCGCGGAGCGAGCCCCATCCTCGGTCATCCACTTTCGATTTCGAAGAAGCCTTCCCGCGTCGCGCCGCTGCGGTCTTCTTGGTTGCCGTCTCGACCAGTTCTCGCTGTGCGATGGCGGCGCGGACGATGGCGCGGGTGTCGACTTCACTGCGGCCTTTCGCCAGCAGGGAGCGTCGCGCGGTCACCGCCTCATGCAGGGTGATCGAAGGCAACGTCACGTCGGCATAGCGGGCGTCCACGAAGTTTCCTGAAGGCCGTCGAACGAAGATGCGGGCCATGTCGCGTGGATCGTATTTGACAAGCAGGCGCCGGTCAGAACGCCCGACGTCGGCGCTTAGCGCCGCCGACCAATAGCGCAGGCCGAACAGATGAATGCCGGTCGGCCGCAAGGTGCGCTCCTGCTCGGGCAAGAAGGTCAGCCAGAAGCGCATTCGATCTTGTGGCAGTCGAAGTGGAATCTCACCTTCATGGTCTCGCCAGACAGCAATCGGCGGACGGCCCAGTCCACCGTGGATCGATTGATGATAGGAGCCGACGATGTCGAGTGCGATATACCGTTCGAGCTCACGCAGTGTCAGTGCCGCGTGCCGCTTCGAGTCGTAGTCTCCCAGATCCTGTTCGTTGCTGAATGTGGTGCCCGGGAGCAGGTGCAGCCTTCCCATCTGTGTGCCGATCAGGCGCTCGATGTGACCGCCGAAGCGGGGTTCACCCGGTGGCCGCCACTCAATGGCGATGCCGGCGTCTTGGCATCCGCGCTTGAACGCCCGGCTGCGGAAGTCGGCACCGTTGTCGACATGCACCGTGTCCGGCAGCCCGGCAACGGGCCAAGGGTCCGTGATCTCGCGTTCTCTCAACCATGCCGACTTGTCGAAGACGGAGTGTAACAGGCACAGACTGGTCGACAGCCGGGACGGCGCGTCCATGGTGAGATAGAAACCGGTGACCATCCGGCTGCACACGTCCATCGCCAGGGTCAGCCACGGTCGACCGACCGGCTGCCGGGTCTCCTCGTCAACAACGAAGACGTCGGCTTTCGTATGGTCGATCTGGACCACCTCCAGGGGGCGGGAGGCACCGAACGCCCCGGGAACGGGCGTCGTCGCCTTGACGATCTTCTGTTCACCGCGTCGCTTGGCACGCTTCTGGAGGTCAATCTCGTTAAGGCGAGCCACTATCGTCCGGCGATGCGGTGGCTTGAGCCCCGCCGATGTGCAGTTCGTCTGCACGTCGCGGACCAGCTGCGAAACCGTCGGCCGGGTCCGCTTCAGGTAATATGCGTTGATCGTGGCGCGGATGATCTCTTCTCGCTTATCGTCCAGTACGCGGTGCCCCTGTGGTCGCCCACGTTTACGATCGACCAGCGACAGGATGGTCCCGCCGGCGCGGAACAGCTTTATCAGCCGGTATGCTGTCGCTTGGCTCAGGCCGAGCCTGGCCGCGAGTTCCGCAACATCTGCGGCCGTCGCGCTGGCAGGATTGCGCTTCAGGAAGCTGCGGATCGCATCTGCCCGTCTGCACGCTTCGTCCCAAAGCGCCTCATCAATCTCGTCGGGGAAGGGGTCAGTCATCGCAGGCTCGCGAGAAAAAACATCGCGAGCGTCATTCTCACATAAAGTGACAAAAGCCAATGTGCATTATCAAATTAGCTGCTCATTCTCAAATTAAGTGCGCCGGCAACATGCTGAAATCGTTGAGATCGGATTCGCAGAATTAAATGGAAAACGACATATCCACCGCGTGTGCCTGCCACTCGGTAAGCGGCACTTTTAGCGTCTTGGCGTTCTCCTGGAGATTGTGATCGACGACAGCAAGCGCGACGCAACGCTCGAGATCGGCAAAGCTCAGGCAAGCACGTTTCTCAGACGGATATTCGTCACGGTCGGCCACCGATCGTCCGGTCGATCCCGGGTGCGTAGCAAGCACGGCATTGAGCTTGCCCAGCAGACGCTCGACCACACCACCCTGATGGACGCGGCCGCGGTCACGATATCGGATGCCGATGCCGTATTCCTCGCAGCCGCGCTGAAACGCCCGCCCCTTGAACTCCTTGGCCGAGTCCGTGACGAGTCGGCGTGGTCGGCCGAGCATTGGCCAGTCATGGTCAAGGCCGCGTGCGGCCATCCACTGCTCCTTCGGGCACATTGCGTGCGCAAGACAGAGTGCGACGGAGAGGGAAGACGGCTTTTCCAGGGACAGGCAGAAACCCAGAATGCAGCGCGAGAACACGTCGGTGAGGATGGTCAGGTAGGCGCGGCCGACGAAAATGCCGGCACCGTCGACCACCTCGACGAAGTTGATGTCGGTCGGCGTGTGATCGATCTGACAGACGTCGAGCGGGCGCGGGGCATGGATATAGCCCGGCCGCGGCTTGAGGCGACGAAGGTGCTTCGGGTTGGCTGACCGCCCCTTGGCAATCTCTTCCGGCGTGAACAAAGCCGGGATGCGGCGCGCGGCGGCAATGTAGGACGGCGGTCGAAGGCCGGCCTCCTCGCAACGCGCGCGGATTTCGGCGACGACAGGGGCAAGCGGCGGCGCTTCCAGAACAAGCCACTGCTCGCGCAATGTCGCAGCAATGATTTCCTCGATCTTCGACGGCAACCGCTTCCGGCGTGTGTTGCCCGTTTTCGGCAAGAGCACCGTTACTGTTCGGTCGTCACGATAGCGCGCCAGGAGATTGTAGATCTGACGGGTCGACAACTGCAGCTCAGCCGCTACGCGAGCAATCGCCGATCGGCGCGGCGCGGAACCATCGAGGACCTTGTCGAGTTCGCTCGCTATCCGCCGCGCCTGCGACCAGTGGTCGTCGGTCGCAGTTCGGGACGCGGCCGAAGGCCCCTTTTGCACCAGCTTCTGCAAGGCGGCACCCCATGATTGAAATTCTTAGCGAGAAATCAGTCGCGCAATACCACCCAAAGCCAACGCGGATATGACATTCGCAGGATTGAAATCCGCAAGTAAAAGCCACAACCGCGGCACTGACCCGCCTCGACGAGCGGCTGGCCCGCTCGCCCGTCCGCGACGGCTTTGTCGAACGCCAGAACTTTGCAGATGCCGCCGCCGCGCTGTGGATCGAGGGCGAGCTCGTGCACCTTGAGGATCTCGTCCTGCACGACGCCCATATGGACATCCGCACCCCGACCCATGAGCTCACCCGGGCACATGCGGTGCTGCGCGCCCGCCGCCACATTTTTGCGAACAAGCCGAACTGGGCGCTCGGCCGCGACGGGCTTTTGGCGCTGACTGGCCGCGGCGGCGCAGCTGCGGAGCCGGCGCAAAAAGGCCGCGACGGCGAGGGTGCCTGGCCTTCTGAAGAGGGCGTCGATGAGGGGGGGTCGTCGGCCGAGCAGGACGCGTTGGCGCACGAGTTCGCCGAAATCGACGCCTTGCTCGCCCGATCGACAAAGGTGCTCGCCGGCATCGAGGCCGGTCCAAAAAGGCCGATCGCGAACGACCGGCCGGCGCTGGTCTACGACCTCGACTGGGATGAGGATGCACGGCTGGTTGAATGGCAGGCAGTGCTGCAGGCAACAATCGACCTGCCCGCCGTGCTGCGCGTCGCGTTGCTTATCGACGCCTGGACCGAGATCGAGGTCTTGCAGCACGCGCCATGGCTCGGGCCGCTTTTGGCCGCGGCGCTGCTGCGTCAGACCGGCACGACCGCCAACCATCTCGCCAGTCTCTCTGTCGGCTTGCGCGCTATCCAAAGGGACCGGCGGCGCGCCCGTGAGAAAAGTGTGCGGCTGCTCGCTGTCCTCGAGACCATCCACGCGGCGGCATCGGCCGGGCTGAAAGAACATGACCGGCTGGTGCTGGCGCGGTGCCAGCTGGAGCGGCGCTTGCGGTCGCGGCGGACGAACTCGCAACTGCCGCGGCTGATAGACTTGGTCCTGGCGCGGCCGCTGGTGTCGACGGCCATGGTCCAGAAGGAACTGGAGGTCAGCCGGCAGGGTGCGCAGGATCTTGTAGGTGCGCTCAATCTGCGCGAAATCACCGGCCGAAAGCGGTTCCAGGCCTGGGCCGTTGTCTGATGACCGGGAATGCAGCGCGTTCTCGGCGTCCGTGCGTCGCCGCCGGCCCGTCGGGCCCTCGATCACCTCCAGCCGACCGGCATAGCCGTCGCTTGAGGCGTCCAATTGGACGCCCATTTTGCCGTCTCTATCCATGCAGTCACCTCCGTCCAAATCAGAGGATTCTTCGCATGGTCAGGCCAGGCTGAGCAGGGCCGGAATCGAGGGGGTCGGATGAGCGCTTACAGGCGTTCACACACGAGAAAGAATGGTTCGCTGCCATCGTGCGGGCGGCGACGGCTGCGGAAAGCTGCCTGGAAGCCAATCTTTGAATCTGGCGACATGTAACGCCTGGCACCGGATACTCAGATCAGGCCGCAGGCGGAGTAGCATTCGCCGTCGGCGAAAACCGTTGTCGAGAATTTCGGAGCGGGATTTCTGCGCCGATCTGCAGGGCTTCCTTGATCAGGCCACCCGGACTTTGAAGAACGACGGATATCCGCTCCTTTTTCTCTACCAGCTCGTGGAACCGATCGGTGGCGCCATCGGTGATCTCGCCCTTGATGCTGATAATTTCGAGGTCGCCCGGGAGATCGAGAAGTTCGACTTCGGCGGCTATCGCTGAACTTGAAAAGATTGCCAGCCCCATCATCGCGCAGACGGCTGCCCAACGCATCATAAAATTCAAGAACCCCCGTTGCCCAGCCTATTCTCTACCAAAGCGGTGGCGCTGATCAATGGTCAGTCTTTGGTAAACCCACGTCTGCTACAGGTCTGTACCTTCACGGGGGATGGGCATGACCGGATGATGGACCAATCGTCTAACGCAGGCACATGGCAGGTCACTCGCCTCCTGGTTCTCAAACGCGACAACTACCGCTGCGTGGCCTGCTCGACACCCGTGAAATCCGCCGAGGCTGATGTTCACCATCTCCTGCCGCGGTCAATGGGCGGAAGTGACGAACTCTCGAACCTCATCACCCTCTGCGATGGGTGCCACGCATCTCATCATCCAAATCTTGCAGGCGGACTAGCACGCAGGGTTATCGAAAGATGGGCGGTCAGGCTGGCCAGATGGCTGGATACTGACGGTCAGTATTCGGAAGCGGTCGCGAATTTCGGCCCGGCTCTCCGTCTCTTCGGGTTGGATCGGTTCCGCCAAGGGCAACTGCCGATCGTTCTGGCTGCCCTGTCAGGCAAATCCGTTCTCGTCGTCAGCCCAACCGGATCCGGCAAGACGCTGTGCTTCCAACTTCCTGCGGTTCTCCGTTGCGGTCTCACCATGGTTGTCAGTCCGCTGAAGACCCTGATGGCGGAGCAGGTATCGGACCTACTCGCCAAAAAGATTCCGGCCACCTTCATCAATAGCGATCTGAATGCAGAAGAGAAGCAAACGCGGTTTTCGTTGCTCGGCCAATCCGCGATCAAATTGCTGTATCTCGCACCCGAGCGGTTTTTCGTCCGCAGCGAGGAAGAGCGACAGCGCCTCAAGCAAACGAAGCCAACATTCCTGGTCGTCGACGAAGCCCATTGCGTCGACCAATGGGGTCGCGATTTCCGAACTGAATACGGCCGCCTACGTGAGGTCAGGGAGAAATTGGGATCGCCACCCGTGCTCGCATTTACTGCGACGGCAGGGAGGGAGATGCAGGAACGCATCCTGGCTTCGCTTGGTGTTGACGATGCCGTAGTTTTCGTCCGGGACGTAGACCGCCCCAACATCGCGCTCGCCCGTTGGAGGTGTGCGACCGAACACAGGGCAACGGAAATCGCTACTCTGCTCAGATTGCCTCAGCTCCGCGGCCAGAAGGCGATGATCTTCGTGCCGTCGGTAGCAGTCGGCGAGCACTTGCAGCAGGCACTACGCGATGGCGGGCTTGATGTCCCGTTGTACCATTCGAAGCTGGGAACCTCTTGGGATCGTCAGGAACTCGTGAAAAGATTCCTCGGGCAGAGCAGACCGTCAGTCGACCAGATCATTTGCACGAACGCGTTTGGGATGGGTCTCGATGTCCCGAACGTCCGCCTGGTGATCCACTGGCAGCAGTCGGCCTCTGTCGAGGATCAACTGCAAGAATTCGGCCGCGCGGGCCGGGACGGAAGGCCCTCTGTGGCTGTCATGTTCCACAATGGCTCAAGTGTAAACCGCGACGTCTCGCGTCTTCGATTCATGGCCGAGAAAACAGTCGCATCGACTGATGTCTTGATTGTCGATCGCGAACACAGGCTTGAACAACGCTTCCGCCAGATCGACCAGGTGAACGAGATGATGAGGTCGCAGAGCTGTATGAGAGAGGCGATCTCGACCTACTTCCAAGGCCCGAAATCCAGGGAACGTCCGAGTCTGTCAGTCAGAATTCTCGACTGGGTATTCGGGAGCCGCTCGCCCACAATGGGATTTCGAGCTTGCTGTGATCATTGCGACCGGGCCGAAATCAAGAGGCGTGGCATGAGCGGATACGTTGCCGGGGTTCTCAGCTAGCGATCTATGCGCCCTAGCCGATCTCGATCGTCTACAGATTTGTCAGCCGCCCGGATGATGCCTTTGGCAACCGGACGCTGCCCGATCCAGCTCACGGGTATCTTTGCCAAGGCCACCTTCTCGGGGCCCTTGAAGATGACCTCACCCTTGAGGCTGTCGAAATCGATGTCGAAAAGCAGCAGGTGATCAGTACTCGTGTCCATATGCCGAAAGACCGGTCCGCGTCCGTACCGGTTGCCTTCACCTGAACGGATCGCCCGTCAGCCGCATGGCAAACGATGACATGCCGCCTTGGATGACCGGGAAAGCGGCTGTCCGATTGGCAAGCTGACGGCCGACACGTACCAAATCGTGGTGAAAAAGGGGCTTCTCGAGTGAAGCAACGGGAAAGCTGTACGGCTTCATAATTCTGTTGCCGGGGCTCAGATAGATGTGATTGTGTCGACGAAGGGTCGGGCTTGGGGATGGCGAATGCTTCGGACAGTAGCGATGTATCTGGTTTTGATGCCGGTTCCGCTTTCGCACAATCCGCAGAGACTGCCGCCTTTCTCTTTAGCGGGATCTCCGACACCGGGAGTGAACCCGTCACTGAAATGTTTAGGGCACGCAACCTCGAGCGATTGTCGGAAGAACCACTAACCCTCCAGACGCAGATCGACATGATCAATCGGCAAACCCAAGAGACTGTCTATCCGCCTCTCAGCTCGAGCACGGTCTATTGGCCACAGAAGGACGGCGTACCTTACGAGTATCGGCAGGATCCCGGCTTCGGATGCGGTGCTCGGGAGGGTGGATACATCAAGTGCAACAGCGACAGTATGCACGGTTCGATCCTGCGGGAACCGTCCCGGATTATTGCTGCTGTAAGCTACTTCAACGCCAATTTCTGCAAAACCAAGGCATTCTAGAGGTAAAAGGGCCGATTGTCGGCCTGGAAGATCAGGCATGTACCCGCTGAGCGCCATGAATGGTGCTTGAATTCCCTTCCTCTTTGTCCGAGTGTCGCCGCGGTCGTGGAGGGGCATGATGACAATCAGAACAGTGTTAATAGCGTCGTTTCTCATCGTGTCGACGTTGTACGCGCACGCGCAGGAGATCCCAAGGTATGACCCGGCGGGGTACGGCAAGGACGTTTCCGATGTGAGCGGCGGATCAGCGATGATCTACAACGGATGCATGAAAATGGAACAAGAGGCTTACGACGATCTCAGGCCTGTGTGGTCTGGCGTTCCATCACAGACTCGCAGCTATTGTGACGAAGTCGCCAATGTCAGTGGAAGTTCCTACTCAATCCTGAAGGGCTGCGTCGAAATGGAAGCGAACGCGTCGGCATCAAGACCAGAGTTCAAATTCTAATGGCGCGTCGTTTCCTCGCGTCCGCCTGGCTCTTACTGCTGCCAACCATGGCGACAGCCGCCGAACCCACCGTCGTCAGTTGCCAGTTCGAGAAGATGCCTCCCATGATCCTGACATTCCGCGGTGGCATGGGTGCCGACGACAACTCGCTTCAAGTTGGCCAGACTAAGCCCGTTCCTATGAGTGTAGGATCGAATTTGATGACAGCAGCCTACGGCGCTCAAGAATTCACATTTTCCCTAAGGCTCCCTGCGAACGTAAGCGTCAGCGCTCCCGGTCAGGACACCCAGACGTTCTATGGCGAGTGCATAAGCTCGCTGCAGCAGTGAACGAAAAAGCCTTCCGGTTGCACAAGAGGTGCGAACGGTGAATGGTGTGATCGGTTTGACGGGGCGGATACTGTATTGCTCGAATTATTTTCGCGGATAGCGCGGCGGAACGACAAGCGGACGGAATCGGAAATCCAGGCGGACGTGCGACAGTTTATTCTGTCTGCACCGTTCGAACTAGAGGATGACGATGTCCGCATCGTAAATCTTGAAGCCCAGGTGGGTGACGGCAAGCGGATTGACGTCGAGGTCGGCTCCACCGTCATCGAGGTGAAGCGAGATCTTCGTCGTGAGAAAGCGAAGCGCGAAGCGGAAGAACAGCTGGCGGACTATGTTGCCCGCCGCATGACACAGACGGGGCTTCGATATGTCGGCGTGCTGACCGACGGCACCGAGTGGATTTGCTACAACCTCGTTGATGACCGCCTCCATCTGGTATCCGCGATAACGCTCGTCGCTGGCGAGGTCGAGAGGCTCGTCGTCTGGCTTGAGGGTGTCTTGGCGACTGCCCACGACATCGCGCCGACCGCACAGAACATTGAAATGCGCCTTGGTGCCGGCAGCAGTTCCTATGCGCTCGATCGGGCAACGCTGTCCTCACTCTACGAACGGAACAAGACGAACCCGAGCGTAATCATGAAGCGGACGCTTTGGGCCCGCCTTTTGACATCGGCACTCGGGACCCAGTTCGAAGATACCGATGACCTCTTTATTGAGCACACGCTGCTGGTAAATTCGGCGGAGATCATCGCGCACGCCGTTCTCGGGCTTCATCTCGAATCCATTTCGCCTGCTGCCCTCCTTGCTGGCGATAAATTCGATGAGAGCGGCATCTACGGCGTTGTCGAACCAGATTTCTTCGATTGGGTTGTAGAGGTTGAGGAAGGCGACACATTCGTCAGGACGCTTGCCAAGAGACTGGCGCGGTTCGACTGGAGCGCTGTTGAGCAGGACGTTCTCAAGGTGCTCTACGAAAGCGTCATTGGCGCTGAAACCCGAAAGCGGCTGGGGGAATACTACACCCCCGACTGGCTGGCTCATGTGATCGTTGCCGAGACGGTCACTGATCCATTGGAATCACGAGTGCTAGATGCCGCCTGCGGATCGGGAACATTCCTGTTTCACGCGATCCGAAAATATGTCGCGGCCGCGGAATCTGCTGGCATCGGCATTCGGGAAATGATCGATGGGATTACCAAGCACGTGGTTGGCATGGATTTGCATCCTGTCGCCGTCACGCTTGCCCGCGTCACCTATCTTCTGGCGATCGGGCGCGAAAGGCTCACCGACGAGGATCGCGGCGTAATCCAGATTCCTGTCTACCTTGGTGACTCCCTGCAGTTTCAGGAACAGGGTGTCGATCTTTGGTCGGCAGGAAATCTTGTCATCCGTGCAGACGACGAGCGCGAGTTGTTCGATTCCGAACTCCGCTTTCCCGATGCTCTGCTCGAAGACGCGGCCAGGTTTGACCTTCTTGCGAACGAAATGGCCAACAAGGCGGCAGGCAGGAAAGCGGGTGATCCCATCCCTTCGCTGAACCCTGTGTTCAACCGGTTGGCTATTCCGGAGCAGCACCGCGCGGTTATCAATGGTACCTTCAAAACGATGTGCCGCCTTCACGACGAAGGACGAGACCATATCTGGGGCTACTATGTGCGGAACCTGGCGAGGCCGCTCTGGATGTCGCGTCCAGGCAACCGCGTGGACGTGCTGATCGGGAATCCGCCATGGCTTGCTTACCGACATATGCCAGCAAACATGCAGGCGACTTTTCGTAAGATGAGCGAGGCCCGTGGTCTTTGGGCTGGCGCAGAAATCGCGACCCATCAGGATTTGGCGGGTCTCTTTGTCGTAAGGGCTAGCGAACTCTATCTTCGCAAAGACGGCAAATTCGGTCTCGTGCTGCCAAATGCGGCAATCGACCGGGATCATTATGATGGTTTCCGGCGCGGGCATTATGGCGACGGAGCTGGAGGACTTGCGCTTTCATTCGGCCCTTCATGGGATCTCCGGCGCATACGACCCCACTTTTTCCCGAGGGCGGCGAGTGTGGTATTCGGAACGAGGTCGGAAGTCAGCCGACCGATGCCTGAAGAAGCGGAAATCTGGTCTGGCCGCTTGCGGACACCCAACAGCCACTGGGAAGAAGCCCGCCTTTCTCTCGTGCGGGCTGACGGCAAAGTCCGCCGGGTCGGGCAGATTACGAAATCGCCATATGCTCCGGCGTTTACGCAAGGGGCGACCTTCACGCCGCGAGTTGCTTTTGTTGTCGAGAAACAAGAGGTGTCACCACTTGGACGGGTTCAGGGCACCGTTGCGGTGAAATCGTCGCGAAGCGTTCAAGAAAAGAAGCCGTGGAAGGACTCGCCCGCGATAGAGGGCGTGATTGAGTCGGAATTCGTGCGGCCGTATTTTACGGGCGACAACGTGTTTCCTTACCGGGTTGGCAATCCGCTTCTTTCGGTGATCCCATGCAGTGCGCGAGAACTTCTCGACCAAAGCCAGATCGAAATGCACCCCGGCCTGCATCAATGGTGGTCTCGAGCCGTCGAGTTGTGGGACAGCAATCGCTCAAGCGATCGGATGACACTTGCCGATCGGCTCGACTATCAAACGACCCTTTCCAAGCAGCTTCCGATCCCCCCGCTTCGGGTGGTCTACAACCGTGCTGGTATGCATGTCGCCGCAGCTAAAATCGATAACCGCAGAGCCATTGTCGCCAACGGGCTCTATTGGGCTGCGGTTCATTCCGTCCAGGAAGCAGATTACCTTTGCGCGGTGTTGAACGCGCCTGTAACCACGGAGCTTGCCAGGCCGTTCATGTCGTATGGCAAGGACGAGCGCGATATCCACAAGCACGTCTGGGAAGTGCCTATCCCGCTATACGATGCCAATAATGAAATTCATCGGACGCTATCGAGGTTGGGCAGTGCGGCCGAAAGCATTGTGGCAGGCTTTGCAATCGACCGTGATCTCCATTTCGCGGCCACGCGACGACATATCCGGGAACTCCTGGATTCCACAGACGAAGGCCGCGAGATCAACGAGATCGTGTTCGAGCTGCTGTCGTAATCAAGGGTAATCCGCATGACCAATGCAGTGGAAGATGCTCTCGCTGATTTGCGGGGCGAAGTCGAAGGTGGTGGCGAGCTGGCGGCTGCTACCAAATCGCGGCGGAACACGGACTCAATCCAATTCTTTTGGAACGAAAATTCACGGAACGCTTCGGATCGGCTCCCGCAGTGCTCGAAAAGCTGGAACACGCCAGGGCGTCAGCTCGCCCCGAGATCGACTACGAGATCGACTACGAGAAGGTGAAGTCACTGGTCGAATACCAGTGCAAGAGATTCCGAGTGAAACCTGACAAATTCTTTCCGCTCAAAGGGAAAACCAAAGTCACGATCACCTCGCGGCTCGTGGGCGACCACATGATTCATATCGACGTGGACTTTTACGAATGCGCCGTTATCGAGAGGGTCGGCAACCAAGTGCGCGAGGGCTTGGAAGCATTGTGGGGAAACCGGACGAGCGAATGATCCACCTTCTCGCCTCCAGCAGAGGCCGAGCGCGATATACATTCAATGGCAACAACAATTGACAAGTTGATAATCGTTGCAGACGGCACTAACAAATGGGCGAGATCGGGGGACGAATGAAACCAGGTTCCAAGAATGGGGCAGTGTGGCGCCGTTGGGATTTACATCTCCACCCACCGGGGACCAAGATGTCCAATGGATATGGGAATTCGTCTCCAGAGATCGATGAAAAGTACATTGATGCACTCGAAGCGTCTCCCATCGAAGTTTTCGGAATTACTGACTATTTCAGCTGTGACAGGTCGTTCGAGATAATTGACGCTTTCCACAAGAGGCATCCTGATTCCCCTAAGGCATTTTTCATTAACATCGAATTTCGCCTCTCCGACGCAATTAACGCAGCGAGTGACAGCCCGCATCTTCACGTGATTTTCGACAGCGACGAGCAGTTCTGTCCCCGCAGAAAGATCGAGAAATTTCTGCAGCTGCTGACAACGAAAGGTGTGGATCGTTCCGGCGCCTCCATATCCTGCGCTGAACTTTCAAAGCCTGCGGACTATGAGTCCGCCTCGGTGGCGTTCGAGGATCTTAACAAGAAGCTCAACGAAGCATTCGGTGATAGCCAGCCCTATCTCCTCGCGTTTCCCGCTAAGAACGATGGCATGAAGTCCACCGACATGTCTTCACCTCGGAAAGTGAGGGTAGCGGACAACATTGACCGGATATGCCACGCCTTTCTAGGTTATGGCGCGAGCCGCGACCATTTCTTGCGAAAAGATCGCTATGACGACGGCCAGTCGGAGCCCAAGCCCGTGATCTGGGGCAGCGACGCGCATTCATTTGAAGATTTAGAGCGGCTGCAGGGAAACATCCCCTCCTACCCATACACGTGGATCAAAGCCGACACGACGTTTCGCGGCCTGCAACAGATCTGTTACGAGCCCGAAGCTCGGGTGTTCATCGGAGAAGAACCTCCCGTCGAGACGCGAAAGATCCAACATCCGACGAAGATTCTCAGAGGACTCAAGATAGGGCAGGTGAGAGGCTATGATGGCGCCCAGGGGCAGTGGTTTAAAAACGTAGACCTTCCACTCAATCCCGAACTGACGGCAATCATCGGAAACAAGGGAAGTGGCAAGAGCGCATTGGTCGACATCATCGGTCTGCTCGGCGAAAGCCGCCTTGAGGAATACTTCGCATTCCTGTCAGACTCCCCCGAAAACAAGAAATTTCGGCAGAGACGCTACGCAGAGAACTTCGAGGCCGAGCTTGAATGGCAGAGTGGAAGCCTCACCGCGAAGCGGCTGAGTGACCATGTCGAAAGTACAAAGCCGGAGTTGGTCCGCTACCTGCCGCAGAACTATTTTGAAAAACTCACCAACGAAATCCAGATCGAGAAATTCCGGCGGCAGATCGAAGACGTTGTTTTCTCCCACGTGGACGAGACCGAACAGATGGGTCAAGCCTCCTTCAAGGAGTTGCAGGATCTGAAAACTTTGCGCAGCAAGGACGAGACCAGTGCGCTAAAGACGCGCCTTCGTGCCCAGAACGTGAATCTGGTCGCCTTGGAGGAACAAGCTGATCCGCAGTTTCGCCGGACCCTGAAAGCGCAGCTTGATGCCAAGTATAATGAATTGAACGCTTTAGCCAAGCCGGAGGTGATGGACGCACCGGATGATATTGAAACCCCAGAACAGAAAGTCCTTTCAGCGACCGTCGAACAATACAGCGCCCAGCTTACAGCTCTGCGCTCTCGGGAGCAACCCGCCATCGAGTATCTGGCTGAGCTAAAGAGAAAAAAGCAAGTTCTCGAAGGTGTTAATGAGTCACTTGAAAGTCTTACCAAGCGGGTCGCAGATGCGGTCGAGCAGATCCGATCGGATCTTGGTAAATTCGGGCTTGATGCCGATCAAATCGTTTCGCTGCGCATCCAGAATGCGGCCTTGCTTAGCCTTGCTGCCGACCTGACCAACCAGATCGGCAAGCTCGAAGCTAACAATGAATTAACGTTTGAGCACGGGTTTGACTTCTCGACCCTTGAGAGCCTGCCGGACATCCGGAAGGCCATCGACCATTTGGTCGATGCCGTCAATCTCGCGCGGGACAAGCTTAGCGCGCCGCGGCGCGCATATCAGCAGTATCTGGAGCGCCTCGACGCCTGGAAGAGCCGAAATATCCTGATCACGGGCAATGAAACCGACCCGCAACCGAACACCATTCGATATATCGAGAGCCAGATCACCGCTCTGGACAATGATTTGCCGGCGAAAATCGTCGCGGCTCGGGAGGCGAGGCGTAAGCTTGTCGAAGCGATCTATGCGAGCAAGAACAAGATCCTGAAATTCTATGCCGACCTTAAGAAGAGTGTCGACACCAAGCTATCCGAGGTTGCGATCGAGGGCTTCAGCGTCGAGATCGACGCGTCGTTCGTTCTCAGTAAGGACTTTCAGGATAGCTTTCTGTCCAAGGTCAGCAAAAACAAACGAGGCCCGTTCAATGGCCAAATCAAGGAGCCGGGCCAAACCTTGTCCGACTTCCTCCGCGATGTCAGCTGGAATGATTTCGCCGCGATGTCAGCGGGCCTCGACCGAATTCTCGACGCGATGCAGACGGAGGACTTGAAGTTCACCGACCAGGTGCGCGACCAGAAGGAGTTTTACGACTTCCTATTCAGTCTCGAATACATTGAACCATCGTACAAGTTGCGTCTTAGCGGCAAGGATCTTGAGGAGCTGTCGCCGGGTGAGAAAGGACTCCTTCTGCTTGTCTTCTATTTGCAGCTCGACAAGAACGACATCCCGCTTATCATCGATCAGCCCGAGGACAATCTCGACAATCAAAGCATCTTCTCGGTGCTTTCCAATTGCATTCGAACGGCCAAGAAACGTCGTCAGGTCGTTCTCGTGACGCACAACCCGAACCTAGCTGTTGGTGCGGATGCCGAGCAAATCGTCTATGTGAAACTCGACAAGACCAAGAATTACAAGTTTTCCTACGAGAGTGGCGCAATTGAAAATCCTAATATTAACCGGCGTATTGTCGATGTATTGGAAGGGTCTCAGCCGGCGTTCGTTAAGAGGCGCCTAAAGTCTAATTTCTAGCCGTGCATCGTCAGGCCTGCGTCAGGGTTTAGCCCTGTGAGAACTGCCGGCGAAGCGGAACTAGATCGATGGTGCAAAGGCACATAGCAAGTCCCGCCAGAGCTTTGACAACTGCATCCTGCGACGTGATAGGAGCCTAGCGAAACTACGCCGGCATGAGTGCTAGATGAATGGCAGCCTGAGCTCAGGACAGCCAACACCGCGTGTCGTATAATTTTTTGTCGAGCCGCAGTCGAACACCCTATGTTCAGTGGCCGGAGACCGCCGAATGGCATTTCGATTTATACATACGGCCGATATTCATCTCGACTCGCCGCTGCGTTCGCTCGCGATGCGAAGCCCCGATCTTGCCGAACTCGTCGGAGACGCCAGTCGCCAGGCGTTTGTCTCCATTGTGGATCTGTGCCTTGCGGAGCGCGTCGATGCGCTCGTCATTGCCGGCGATCTTTATGATGGCGATCAGACTTCGATGAAAACAGCACGGTTCCTGGCATCGCAGATGACACGCCTCCACCAGGCCGGCGTCAGGGTTTTCAAGATCCGCGGAAATCACGACGCCCTGTCGCGGATATCGAAACAGCTCGTCTTTCCCGACACGGTAACGATCTTCAGCGGCCGTCCCCAGTCCGTACTTCAAACGGCCGGCGGTCTTGACGTCATGTTCCATGGATTGAGCTTCGCAAGCCCCAAGGCACCTGAAAGTCTGCTGCCCAAGTATACAGCCGCCCGTGAAGGGGCGGTCAATGTGGGTGTCATGCACACGAGTCTTGCCGGATCGCCCGGTCACGACGTCTACGCCCCTTGCAGCGTCGCTGACTTGCACGGCCATGGTTTTGACTACTGGGCGCTCGGGCACATCCACGTCCGCAAGGTTCATCCTGGAGCGAGCACGGTGGTGATGCCAGGAATGCCGCAAGGCAGGGACATAAACGAGGCCGGCGAAAAGTCAGTCACTTTGGTAACGATACGTGACGACCGTTCCGTCGAGGTCGAGGAAAGGCTGACCAGTATCGCGCAATTCGAGCGGGTGAACGTCGACCTGACAGGGACTGTCGAGTGGCCAGAAGTCGTCGGGCGAATCCGATCCGCGCTCGAAGATATCCGGGCTTCCGTCAGATCCCGTCACGTTGTTGTCCGTCTCGGTCTGACCGGTGACTCGCCTTTGTCTTGGGCACTGATCCGCGACAGGGACCTGCTCCTGGCCGAAGCCGAGCAGGTAGCGGAACAGGCCGGCGACACATGGGTGGAAAAGCTCGAGCTGGGCCTCTCTCCGCCCAGGACGGAAGCACTCGAAGGCGTCGCGGATCCGATTTTCGAACTCGCTGAATCCATGCGCGCCGATGCAAGTTCAGAAGCCTTCCGTGCTGAAGCGAGGGAATTCGTCCTGAAAACCATCGCGGACCTTCCGCCCGACGGGCGCGACTTCGCCGGAAAAGACGAGGCCGCGCTGGAATTATTCCTCGACAGGGTTCTTGCCAGCGGCGCTGACCTGGTCACGGCCCGCCTCAAGGCAGGTGGATCGCAATGAGGCTCCGGCGCCTTGATCTCATTCGTTATGGAAAGTTCACCGACAGGACGATCGAGTTCGGACCAAAACCGGATTCCGGGCCCGACTTGCATATTGTATTCGGGCTGAACGAGGCCGGCAAGTCAACCGCGCTTTCCGGCTATCTGGACTTGCTGTTCGGGATTGAAGAACGCAGCCGCTACAATTTCCTGCATGAATATAGCGCGATGCGCATCGGCGGCGTGCTCGAATTCGGGGGAGAGGAGCATACGTTCTCACGCACGAAACAGCGCAACAACTCGTTGTTGAACGCAATGGGCCAGCCGGTGAGCGAACTGGCGATTGCGGCACATCTCGCAGGTCTGTCCCGGGACGCATACGGCACCATGTTCTCGTTGGACGACGAGACACTGGAAGCCGGCGGAAAATCGATACTGGAGTCGCGTGGAGACCTGGGCAAGCTCCTGTTCACGGCCAGCGCCGGTCTTGGACACGCGAGTGACACATTAAGCGCGCTCGAGGCAGAAGCGGACGGGCTTTATCGGAAGCAGGCACACGGAACCGAACTCGCGCTTCTCAAGAAGCGACTTGCGGAACTGAAGTCCCGGAAGGATGCTATCGACACACTGGCTTCGACGTTCGAGACCCTCGAGGCCGAACGTCTTGATGCGGCGGAAAAATACGATCGCAGCATCACCGAACGGTCGGTGCTGTCGGCTAGGCTCGATACCATTGCCAAGTATCTCCGCGCAGTCCCGATCCTCGCGGATATCCGACGTAAGGTAGCCCGGCTGGCTGAGTTGCCTGACATCGCTTCACCGCCACGGACCTGGACAGGTAGTGTCGCCGAAATGATCGATGAGGACGCCAGCCTGAGAACTCGGCTGTCAGCAAACGTCGACGAAGTCGAGCGAGTGACGATGAAAATCGCGTCGGTCGAGGTGGACGAGGTGATCCTTGCAATCTCCGAGCGGGTTCGCGGACTGGCGGATCGCAAGGTGCGCTATATCTCGGCAGGCTTGGACCTGCCCAGTCGCAGGACGGAGCTGCAAATACTCGATAACGCCATGGCAACTTGCCTTGCCGCACTGGGAAGGTCCTCCGAGCCAGAGCCTGCCGCCCTGATTTTGCCTGCTGCCATTGCTGGTGCTGTTCGCAATATGGTCGAGCAGCGATCCGGAATTGCTACCAGCGTGCGCGTCGCCCGAGACGAAGCCGCGGCAGCCCTTGATGCGCTTCAGACGGCACGCGAACGGGTCGGTGAAGAAAGGGCCGTGCCCGAGCCTGCCAGGGCAAGGCTTACCTCGGCTTTGTCGAAAGCGAGGGGGAGTGGGCACCTAAAGGAGATCAAGATGGCACGGGAGGCAGAGGACGAGAGCGGAATTCGATGGGAAACAGCGGTCCATCGCATGCATCCCTGGTCCGGAGATGCTCAGGCGCTGGCCAAGATCTCAGTTCCGACGGCCCGGCAGATTGGTGCATGGAAAACTCGCTCAGCAGAGCTTGGGACGAGCAGGGCAGTCCTTTCAGAACGTCTTGCCGAATACCAGGGCAATCACGAGTTGCTCTCGGCGCGGCTGGACGCCCTTCGTGGCTCGGTTGACATAACGGACGATGAAGCCGCCGCAGCCATCCGGCGTGCCCGGGACGAGGCTTGGACAAGGCATCGAGATGACCTTAAGGGCGAAACAGCGGACGATTTCGCGGTAGCGTTGGCTCGTGACGACAGTGTTGGAGCAGTTCGTCTGGCCAACGTGCGGGAGCTCGCCGAGATCCGAACCACGACCCGCAGCCTTGCCGAAACCGCGGCCTTCATCTCGCGTGCGAGCGCCCAACTTTCCCAGGTCGATTTGGACGTGGAAGCAGCACTGTCGGAAATCCGCGTATCGGCAAGAGATCTGCTCGGAGATAGCCTGGAATCTTCGCCTGAACGACTGATCGAACTGATCGAGGATCGTACTTCTGCCCGGACCGATGCGCTCGCGGCGTGGGAGGGGATCGAGGTCGCACGTAAGAAGGCTGGTCGGGCGGCCGACGAGGGAGACCAGATACGCCTGGAGTTGAGCGGGGCGCTGGAGAGCGTCGGAATACAGTCTGACTCCGAAGAGAGTTTGGAGACGATCATGGCCGTCACAGAGCTGTTCCTCGACAGGCAGCTCAAAGTGGACGCTGAACGTGCCGAGGCGCTCCGAACAGTCAGCGCGAAGGAGGAGGATCTGGCTGCCAGACGACGGGCCGTGGACGTGGCAGAAAGGCGTGAGGAAGAATGGCTGGCCGGCGTTGCGGAGGCGCTTAAGGGTACCTGGCTCGAGAGCGGGCTTTCGGCGCCCGGAGTGGGGAGCGTACTCGATCAATTGGCTGAACTGTCCAAAACCCTTCAGGATCGGGATGCCATGCAGCTCCGCATCGGGAAGATGGAGGCAGACAGAGATAATTTCATTGTCGAGATTACCGCAGCTGCAGCCGAAGCGGGTGAACCGCCGAACGACGACGAACCGGAACAGTTGGCGATCCGGCTTGCTGAGCGCCTGGAGCGCGCCGATCGCACTCGCGAGGCGAAGGCAAACCTCGTCAATGACCTGCAGCGCCTTCAAGATGCTCGTGGCACACTCGATGTCGAGATCGCGGCGCATGAACGCCGCAAGAACGAGGTCTTGGGCGTCTTTGGCGTAACCACCCTATCCGAAGTCGTGGAACGCGACGAGCTGCTGCGGGACAGAGATCGTCTGCGCGCTGCTGTAGCCGACCTTGAGGAGCAGTTGTCGACCGAGCTCGCTGTGGAGGGGATCGAACAGGCGTGTTCAATATTGAATGCTCTCGATTTCGATAGCCTTGCAATCGAAAAGGCTGAAGGCGAGCAGCGGCTTCGGGATCTTGATGAAGCGATACAACAACAGCTTATCCGGCAGACGCGAGCGGCGGACAAACTGGACGCCATTGGCGGCGATAGTGCTGTTGCCCGAATAGATGCCGAACGTCGCACCGTCCTTCTGGAAATCGAAGAAAAGGCCGTCCATTATATCGAGCTGAAACTGGGAGTTATGTCGGCTGGAAACGCTCTGCGCGTATACCGCGAGCGTCATCGCTCCGGGATGATGGCGCGGGCATCTGACGCTTTCGCGCTCATCACGCGCGGTCAGTACTCGGGCCTGGCAACCCAACCGGTGAAGGGCGGCGAAGTCCTCATCGCATTGCAGCGCGACGGGCAGTCCAAGGTCGCCGACGCGTTGTCAAAGGGCGCGCGTTTTCAGCTCTACCTGGCCCTGAGGCTTGCCGGGTATTACGAATTTGCCCAGTTTCGACCCTCAGTGCCATTCATTGCCGATGACATAATGGAGACTTTCGACCATTTCCGGTCCGAGGAGGTTTTCAGACTGTTTGGCGAGATGGCAAGTGCGGGTCAGGTGATCTACCTTACGCATCACCAGCACCTATGCGAGATCGCCAAGGCTGTCGTGCCGGGCGTAACGATCCACGAGCTCGGATAGTTGCCTGCTGTCGCGTAGCATGAGTTGATGCACCTGCTACCCAAAGACGACTTCCGTAGGCCGAACCTTGGATGGCCGCTTTGCGCCCCATCTCCGCCTTTCGGACGACGACACGCTTCTCCCGAAACCGGTCATTCCTCCGAGGTCTCGGCGGCGAGCGACCCTAGCGACTGCGCCGGGACAAAGCCGTCATCCACGCGGGTCACACCGAACGACAATTTTCTGCAGGACCAGGCATTGTTGATTGGGATTGGACCCCGCCGCGAATCCCGGATGCTGACCGCTCGCTGACAATCGACATTGAATTGTAGGAGAGTGGACATTCGGACCGGTATAAATGCCTCCGTGTACTTGATCTCTCTACCGCATTGAGCAGAGGTAGGCACCGCAGCTGCTATCATGGCGTGACACAACAACAGCTCCGGGGGAAAAACGATGGATGAACAAGAGGCGAAGAGCGCTTATGATGAAATATCGGATGTGCTCCGAAAGGTCGGGTTGAATTGGGTAGTAGAGCAAGTTGAGGAGAGCATCTATCTCGGGAAGACGGTCATCACTAAAGCTGATGCCAGCGAGTTCATCGATGACCAAGTCGCGGGTCAGCGGCGCGGCAGACGGCAAATGCAGGAGTTCGTTACGACTCAGCTCTTTTCCAACATTGAGCGCCTAAATCTTCTTCTCGATGCCATCGATCGCATATTGGCTCTCCCGCAGTTCGCAACCGATGCGCTGAAGATCTTGGAAGTAAAGAGCGTGACGTTCGTTTCTGAACGAGAAGGCGATGATGGCCACAGCTTGCGCAGCGATTCAGGCAAACAGCAGGAGGCAGCCCGCCGCCGCTTCCGGGAACTGCGCCAGCAAGCTGGAGTTACCGCCGCATGATGACCGCATCGACTCTCGTCGGACAGATCTCCGCGATTCTCGGTCCGGCACATGGCATGAATTACTCCGCGGCGTCGGACGCCAACGACGTGTTCGAAGGCTATACGCTCGCGATCGTCGTGAGGGCGGCCCGCGCCGCTGGGGCCACCATCGCTTTCGAGGCGAACGATGGAAATGCCACCACCAACTTGATTTTCCGAACCTCGCCGGGCGACATCTTCAGCCCGAAGAAGAAATACACCCACGCCGTTATAGGCTTACCAGGCTGCCCGCCGCTTGAGGCGCATATCGGCGTGAAAGTGTCGGGGCGCTCGGGTGTCCTCCACGAATGCGATCTCGCCGTGATCGATCAACACGAAGCGCGCGTCTGTCGCAAAGAAAAGGTGCATCCTCGTGCTAGCAAGGTCCTGAACGCAGCCGAATGTAAATTTTACGCGAGCACCCTGAAGTTGGGTTTGGCGCGAGGATATCTCGGACTCGCCGAAGAACTCGGTAAGCAAGATCGGTTGCTGGTGACCAACACGACCTCCGATTCCGCAGCAAGGATGATTGCCTACCATAAAGCCGGTTGGGAGTTCGACCTGTCGTCACCGACTTCGGCCCAGGCAGTAGATCTCGAAGCGAAATTCAAAGAGGCCTTTCGCAACTATGTTGCGAAGCGCAAATCGTGAGCGCTGGTTCGATCCTAGTCAGCGGGAGCATTCCGCTGACGGAATCTAGCATTCGTTCGTCTCCGCATCGCAGAGGTGTCCGTTATGCGCTCGAGTACTAAATTGCTCTCGCCGCCCGGCGTCTTTAGAGAATGCGCTTGGCGAACGGAATGGGACTCATGACGGAGAACTTCAATTACATCTCTTTTGGCAACTGGGAATATGTCGAGGGGAACGTCGATGTCGTCACCATCGGGCGAGGGCGCATGTTCGAATACACGCCGCCTGACACCGAGAAGCGGCTTGAAAGCCTCGATTCCACTGCGATCGCCTTTCTCGAAAAGTTGCCGACTTTTCTGTGCAGTGAGATCAAGTCGGCCGGAGACGCCGTCTCCATGCTCATCAAGTACGGTCGGATCTCCGACACCACGCCAGGGCGAAGAGAGGTCTCCACCACTTTCGAGACATTGGTCGATTTCGGCGAGGTGGGTTTCGACGACATTGAGATGGCCGGGTCGGTGTTCGGCGCGGACCGGTTCCAGCTCTACCGCACGCATTGGGCAGTCCGTGAAGGCGATGCCCAAGAGGTGCTGGCCAGATTGGCCGATCTCAAACCCAATCTTGCCCATCTTATCGGGGAGCAAGGGGCGCTCGCCGCGGATGGAGCAGGGATCCAGCCACCGCCACGCGACAAGAAAATCCTCGGCGTCGCCGACAGCGTAGAGTCCTTCCTTCAATTGCTCTACGGCTCGCCGGCGAAGGAGGCGACCGAGACTTTCTTCCGAGGCCACGGCGACGCCCATTATGAATTGACGCCGTCCCTGCTGCGCAAATGGGACAATGGCGACTGGCAGTTCATGCCGAGCGAGGATCGACTTTGCAAGGAACTGCTGATCGCCCATCATGACGAATTCCAAGGTGATCAATATTGCTTCGACCGTCTCGTGCGGATGCAGCACTATGGACTGCCGACCCGGTTGCTCGATATCTCGGGCAATCCGCTGGTGGCACTGTTCTTCGCCTGCTCCTGCAGGCCGGATCAACTCGGGATCGACGGCGAGGTCATCGTCTTTCAGATCTCGGCGGACGGCGTGAAGTACTACGACTCCGACACCGTCAGTTGTCTTTCCAACCTCTCCAACCTGACCTACACGCAGAAGAACGAAATCGATCTAAGTCTCGACCAGGACGCGTTCAATAAAACGGACGTCGCCGGGAAGCTGCTTCACCACATCAAGTCGGAGAAGGGCTTTTTCGAAGGGCGGATCGTCCCTGACGATCTTGGATCGATCATCTGCGTGAAGGCGAAGCGCACCAACACGCGCATCAAATCGCAGTCTGGCGCCTTCCTGCTGTTCGGGCACGAGGCGGCGCTGCCCGATGCAGGCCAAGATGGGATCGAGATCAGCAGGGTCACGATCCGTAACAAGGCGCACATCCTCGCTCAGCTCAACCGGATCAACATCAACGCCACAACCGTCTATCCGAGCATCGACCAGACCGCAGTTCATCTGCGGGATCAGCACCAGTCGCCGCAGCCTGTTAGAACGCCCTCGAGCGCTGCGCCAGACGGCTCTGCCGAGGTTTGATGGGACGGCTTCGGCTACATCCAAGACCTCCTCGATGAACTCGAGCTTAAGTGTCGTGTAGGCGCGCTCAACTATCGACAGCCTTTCCGCGATGGCGCCGAAATTGCAAGGACCGCTTCCGGCCGCTTGCAAGGCGCCGCATGTCGGCCGTGGCGAGCAACTTTGCCGCCTCTTGAAAGCCGCCATCCTAAGCGACCACGCTGGAGGTAGTGTTTGGTCAGACGCGGCCCCTGCTCTTCCGACCGACACACGACCGCATCGAGTCTAGTTCTTCAGAGCGTCAGTGGCGAAGTTTGCACCAATAGCCACGACGAACGCGATGACGCCAGCAACGAAGATCGTCCCAGCTATCGCCTTCCGCGCTCCGAAACTTTTGGCGCCATGCCCGAAGTTAAAGACCATGGCTGGGAACAGGAAAAAGTAGGTTGGGATAGTGAGTAGCAGTAGACCGATCCCGGTATAGAGGGTCCGCGTCGACACCAAACCCACAGCCCTCTCGCCAGCCCACAACCCGCCCAATATCACCGCTGCTAAGACGATGCAGAAGAAGAGCCCGATCGTCGAAGCGGACGGTGGACTGTACTCGTGGACGCTAAGCTTGCTGTACGGGGCCTTGGCGGCCAGGAGATCATTATTAATCGTGTCTGCCAAACCAATCGCTTGGTCACGCTCTCCACGGATTCGGTAACTTCCTGCGCATTGTGGTAGTTATATCGAACTTGGGCTTACATTGCAGAATATTTGCCGTCTTGGAGGCTGTCACGCGCTATCGAAGATATTCAAGAACTATTCACAACGCGTCGGCTATGTCAGATAAGGCGCTAAGTCCGACCAGGAAGACGTTCGGCACGCAAGGACCGCGATCCCGTCGTTCGGAACGTTGCGGGTGAAGGTCGGCTAGCGGGAGGGACCATGATCACGATCGGCATTAGGGCCGCCCCAAGGATTGTCACGTTTGCCGTCTATGACAGTGACACGGAGACGGTGCTCAACGTCGAGGAAATTAAGATTCCCGCCGCCTTCTCGAGGCCGGACGGTCTGAAGTACGCCCGAAGCAACCTCCTCGACGTCCCGCGGAAGTACCGCGTCGAGCGTGCCGGGGTCCGGATCACGGAGCCGAATGCTGACCCCAACGTCGACCGCGTCCAATTGGAAGGCGTCATCCAGGAGGCGTTCGCGAGCAGCGATCTAGCCGGCTATTACGTCGGCCAGATCGCCTCGATCTCGGCCCGAATCGGGATCGCTAAGACTGAGTTCAAGCCGTACGTCGAAGGCGACGAGAACTACCCAGTCGAGAACTGGGACAGCATGTCCAAGGAGAAGCGCGAGGCTGTCCTAACCGCTTTGGGAGCGGTAGATGCTAAGGCCGTACAACCGTGCGCAGGTTACGTTCGACCTCCTGCGGGAAATCGGCCAAGACGGCCGAAATTCCCGCACGTACGTGGCGCGCGACCATCAACTCGACGCCGAGATCGTGATCAAGGAGGTCCAGAAGACGAGCCTCGCCTCCGCTCCCAGCTTCTTCGAGGAATCAAAGGCCCTCTATGCCAGCGCGCATCCGAACGTCGTCCAGATTCACTACGCCTGCGAGGATGCGAACGCGATCTATCTCGGGATGCCGTACTACCGCCGTGGCTCTGTCAACGGGCTCATGGCCGCACAGAGGTTGACGGTCCGGGAGATCGTCACGCTGGGCTGCAACGTCCTCAGCGGGCTTCACAACATCCACTCGAAAGGGCTCATTCATTTCGACGTGAAGCCGGACAACGTACTTCTTTCGGAGCGCGGCGAGGGCCTCCTGTCTGATTTCGGCTTGGCGAAACAGATGAACTTCGCCGGTGTTGCCCTCCAGGATCGGCTCTACAACAAAATGATCTCGCCCGAGGCGACGCGCGGCGGCGACCGCTTCGACCACGTTCGACATCTACCAGTTCGGCCTGACACTTTACCGAATGTGCAACGGCGACGAGGCATTCAACACGCAGTATGCGGCCTACGGCACCGGCGCGGCCTTCGAGCGATACACTTTCCGCAACGACGTCAGGAACGGCCGCTTCCCGGATCGGAGGGCCTTCCCCCCGCACGTCCCGTCGCGCCTTCGCACCGTAATCAGGAAGTGCATCGAAACGGACCCGGCGGATCGATACCAATCAGCCGTGGACATCTCGAACCACTTGGCGGACATCTCTGGCAAGATGTTGGACTGGCGCCTTGTGGAATTACCTGATAGGAGGGTATGGCCGAAGAACGAAAACGGAACATTATGAGTTCACAGTGCCGAGAACGGGGCGGACCGAGTGCTATAAGACTGTCAATGCGAGTCAGAGACGGAGGCACACCGCAGGGTGCAGAGCGGCCATGACAGACCGCGACATCAAGACCTTTCTGGGCGAGTATTGATGAAGTGGTTTAGGAACGATCCCTACAAGTACGTAAAGCGGTCGGATATCGGCCCCAAGCGGAAGGACCGACAGACGGACCAACGTACTACGGAGGAAGTCCACCGCGAAAAAGACTATCTGATTGCGCCGATCGACGATGCCGGCTACATCGATTTCAGCGTACCAGCACGGCGGCGCCTAGAACTTGGCGGTTGATTGAGGTCCGTGACGTGCCGGAAGCGGTCAAGCGAGCGACGTCCGCTCATCGGCCCGATCGCTCGAAAGCAGTCGTTCCACTTTCGTGAAGATCCTATGGGGATGGAAGGCGACCAGCGCTCTGCCAGAGTGAAGTCGCCAAACATCACCTGGAGGTCAGCATGCAAGCCAACACCACCAAAGCCCCGGC